>JAUPWA010000006.1 GCA_030916835.1 Patescibacteria group bacterium
GCACCATCACCATGGAGACACCGTGCCGATTCTGCCAAGCAAGCGGCAAAATTCCAAAAGAGACGTGCCACCCCAGCCGCGGCGAAGGCGTCTACCGCAAACAAGATGAGATTGAAATTGTTGTTCCTGCAGGCATAGAAGTGGGTGAGATGATCCGACTCAGCGGAGCGGGTGAGGCAATTTCGGGTGGAACCCCGGGAGACCTCTATGTTAAAGTCCACATCCTCCCTGATTCTCGCTTCAAAAAAGATGGGCCTAATATCATTACCGAGCTCAATGTAAAACTAACCGACGCGCTCCTCGGAGCAGAGTACACCATAGCCACTCTCGATGGAGATGAAAAAATCTCGATCCCACAGGGCGTTACGCATGGCGAACTGTTGCGCATTACTGGCAAAGGTGTGCCAAACAACCGCGGCAAACGCGGCGACCTGTACGTCAAAGTAAAAATTACCCTGCCACACAAACTCTCCCGCGAAGCAAAAAAGTTGGTAGAGAAACTGAAAGAAGAGGGGATATAACCTCATTAACGCTTCAGGCAATTTTTGTTTACAATGCAGTGAGTTGAACACTGTTATGAGGGCTTCTTGATGATACTACTTCCTGATCTTCCGTTTGTATTAACGGTGGTAACAAAAGGCTGGTATGGCGAACCTATTGCCTTTGCAGCCGTGGTGCCTGACGGCCAAGGAGCGATGCAAGACTACAGCACCGCTCGATTATCTGATGAGCATGTACGCACAGCTGAAAACCTTACCTCAAAAGAACAAGAAGCAATTCTCAAACTGCCCGTTGTTGCCACCAAGGCAGCTTTGTGCGAGCAATTCTGGAGCTTTTGGGAGAAGTGGATAGAACACAGACCTTTTCGACTTCAGTTCATCTATGATGAGGTGCTGCATCCTGGCGCGCTCCCGTTCTTGCAAGAATGCGTGAGGGTGGATGAGACTTTGCGAAGAGATCTCGACCCTCTGAAAGTTGATGTAGCAACCTTGCTCATCACTCACGGGTACAACCCAAGAACCTCCCGATACGTCATAGCAAAAATGGCGGGGGGCGAGGTGGGAAACTTAACACATCTTGCGTTAGCTATAGCCGCCTGCTACACCGATCTTCAAAAAATAATTGAGGGCACCTAGTGCCCATAAAACGTGTCGCAGGGACACGTTTTCTTTTTGCCTATCGAAACACCACTGACGGTGTGTTAGTGTATCGCATATGACCAAGCAGGAATTTCTTGATTCACTTAACGACTGCTATACGCGGCTCGCGCCCACCGTGCACGGGGCGGGCGTGGTCGCTATTCGCGACATACCCAAAGGTACCAACCCATTCAAACACTGCCCCGATATTGATGTTATTGAAGTCACACAAGAGGAGTTTGCAAACTACGACCCAGAGGTAGTTCGCCTCATCAAAGACATGTGTGCAAAACAAAACGGCGTGTACCATGTGCCCGCAACTGGCATCGACTCGATAGGGAAGAACTATTACGTAAACCACTCGGAAACACCAAACCTCATAACGCTCGACGAGGGCGAAACGTTTGTCGCTGCTCGCGACATAACTAAAGGCGAAGAGCTCACGGTGGACTACCGCACCTATGACGAGAGCGACTTGTTTTTACCTACCACCGCGCGGTAGGCGATGTAGCCAAAGATGATGCCAGCGAGTGCGTCGGAGAACCAGTGGATGCTAATGGAAACACCAAGCGCAATATAGGCGCCATAGAGTAGGGCAAGGATGACGACAAGTGGCTTGTGTCTAAACTGATAGGCAATCACGCACGAGATAGCAATGGCCACAGTCGTGTGCGACGATGGCCAGCCCCAAAAGATCCCGTGTCGCCAAAATCCAAACAGCCACTCGTGGCTATTGTCGATCGCTGAAAGATGCGTATAAAACTCTGGCTGCATGCGCCCGGTGAACGCTTTGAGCGTCGAGGAGAACAGCCACGCAAGAGCACCTGCCTGAGCCACGAGCCCGGCAGTGTGTCGATACAACTCCTTTTTCCACACCTCGCCATACACATACAAACCAAAGGGGAGGAGTATCGGTACAAAAAATCCAATAATAGCAGCGGGTAGTGCTAAGAAAAATATGCTGCGGGTGTGCTCAAAGAAGTACCAATCAAACCCGCTCACCACACATCCGTAGGTGAGAGTTCCCGCAACGACCCCAAGCGCCAGGTGGGGCCAGCTGAAGAGTCTCCTCAGTGCAGCCGGGAAGCCCGAAAGAAATGTCTTGAACATATCACATAACTATATGCTAATGAGCGGATATTTGATACAGTAGTGCCTATGGAAACGGCAAAGAAACGACTCTTTAGTGGCGTGCAGCCCTCGGGCCCGCTGCACATCGGCAACTACTTTGGCGCGCTCAAGCAGTGGCTCGACCACCAAGAGGAGTATGACTGCGTCTTTAGTGTCGTCGACTACCACGCGCTCACGAGCCTCAAAGACCCAAAACTCGTGCACGAGTATACCCTTAGCGCCATCAAAGACCTGCTTGCTATCGGTATCGACCCAAACAAATCTATCCTCTTTCAGCAGTCGCGCGTCTCGGAGCACACCGAGCTCGCATGGATACTCGACTGCTTAGTTACCGTCCCTTTTTTGGAACTCAGCCACGCATACAAAGATAAGGTCGCCAAAGGCTTAGAGGCCAACGCCGGGCTCTTTACCTACCCGATGCTCATGGCGGCAGACATACTCCTCTATGACACCGATGTGGTGCCAGTGGGCGAGGATCAGCGCCAGCACGTTGAGTACGCGCGCGAGGCAGCGGCAAAGTTTAATAATGCGTACACCCAGACGTTCAAAGAGCCAAAAGAGATGATCGTGAAGAACGTGGCTATCGTGCCGGGCACCGACGGCAAGAAGATGAGTAAGAGCTACGGCAACACGATCCCGCTATTTGCAACAAAAGAGGAGATTACCAAAGCGGTGATGAGCATTGTTACCGACTCCAGCGGCGAACGACCAGAAAATGTTTTTGCGATTCATAAACTCTTCCTCGACCAGAGCGGGCTCGACAAGATCTACAGCAACCCCACCATGCGCGGGAAGTATAAGCTCATTAAAGAGGCGCTCATTGAAGACCTCGAGAAGTTTATCGCCCCAATGCGCGAAAAGCGCGCCAACATTAGCGACGAGGAGGCTGTGCGCATCATCAACGAGGGGAGCGAGAAGGCAAAAGCACTTGCCGCAGCAAAGATGGCAGAGGTGCGCAGCAAGGTTGGCGTCGCTCTATAATCTATGTACCGCCTCTACGAAACGTTTCGACTTTTCTTTATTCTACACCGCGAAGCTAAACACTTATAACATATATGGAACGAACACTTACTAAAGATTTGCATACCAAAGTTGGCGAGACCGTACTTATTAAAGGATGGGTGTCGGTGCGCCGCGACCAGGGGAAGATGGTCTTCTTCGATTTTCGCGACCGCTCAGGCTCGGTGCAGGGCGTCGTGCTGCCTTCGTCGACTGCAATTGAAACCGCAAAAGAGACTCGCAACGAATTTGTTGTAGCGGTCGAAGGTGTCGTTAACGCGCGCCCCGAGAAAAATAGAAACGACAAAGTTCAAAATGGCGACATCGAACTTGAAGTTTCAAACATCGAGATACTCGCAAAAGCTGAATCTCTACCCTTTGATATGTCACTCGACGGCTACAACCTCGACCTCACCACCGAGCTCGACCACCGCGCACTCACGCTACGCCACCCACGACTCCAAGCAA
>JAUPWA010000038.1 GCA_030916835.1 Patescibacteria group bacterium
AATTACTTCCTCCCCCATAAAAGGTTTTTACGTCCCGAAGGACTTCATCAACCACGCGGCGTCGCTCCGTCAGACTTTCGTCCATTGCGGAAGATTCTCGACTGCAGCCATCCGTAGATGTATAGCCCGTGTCTCAGTGCTATCGGTGGGGGTCAGCCTCTCAGCTCCCCTAAGCGTCATAGCCTTGGTACGCCGTTACCGTACCAACTAGCTGATGCTGCGCAGGCCGCTCAAAGAGCGAAAAACTTTACTCCGGAGAGACTATCGGGAATTACCTACTCTTTCGAATAGCTATGCCCGACTCTTCGGTGCGTACCTGCGTATTACTACCTCGTCTGCCACTATCCTTGCGGATCGTTCGACTTGCATGCCTTATCCACGCCGCCAGCGTTCATCCTGAGCTAGGATCAAACTCTGAATAAAAGACTATTACTAGTCTCCAATAGATGTATGGAACAAGAGAAAAAGTATTTCTCTTGTTCGGAATTTCTGGTTCTTGCTGTTCCTTCTTTTCTTCCATTGCTGGAGATTGAAGGACACAAGTGTGATCGTGTGACCCATTCAATCTTTTCGATTGAACGGTCTTTTATGCTGCCCTTCTTCGCTACAAGCTTCGAAGGGTTTTCTTTTTCAAAAAACAAGCCCGCCTACAGCGGACACTCCTTGAGAACCAGGGTGTGTCTTACCGTTAGGAAGCCATGCGAGCAGTATAGTCGGATTTGGGGACAAGTCAAGTCGCACATATCCCCAAAATATGCTGAAATAGAGCCATGGAAAAGCGGGGTTTTACCCTTGTCGAAATGCTCGGAGTAATAGCCATTATAGGCATCCTTTCAAGTATCGTGCTGGTGTCCCTATCATCCCAAAGACAAAAGACACGCATTACCGCCGGCCAGGCTATGGACTCCTCCATCAGCCACGGCGCTATTGGGGCTCGGATGGTAGGAGAGTGGCGCCTCAACGAAACAACGGGAACAAAGGCGAGCGACTCCTCAGGAGCGGGGCTCGACGGCACCATCCTGGGCGGCGTAACGTTAGGAGGAGATGGCGTTGAGAGCACTTCGTTTGCTTTCAATGGCTCAACGGGCGTTATTGGCATACCATTTGGTCGCCAAATGGGGCTCCTAAATAATCAAAACAATGTGACCGTAACTGCTTGGATAAAAACGGGTTTTGGGAGTAACGGCAACCAAGACATCGTCGCGCACAATTGCCAGTTTGTTATTCGACTCAATGGAACAAGCAAGAACGCAACCTTCTATGTTTGTACCACTACCCCATCGGTGGGATGGCGAACACCCGTTGCAACTCCCAGTAAATCGATTAATCCAAACGAGTGGACTTTTATCGCAGCAACGTATGATGGCACAACACAATCGGTGTACATCAACGGGACACTAAAAGGTTCGAACACATCAGCGAGCGGCCTCCTTAACACTGCTAACAGTGAAATAAGTATTGGCGCTTGGAGCAGTGCAACTCCATCAAACATATACAATGGCTCAATAGATGAGGTGCGTGTATATGCAGGAGCGCTTACCGCTGAGGCTCTTGGTAAGCTTTATGCTGAGAGTGCGCCACGCCACGGGCTGGCTACGAAGTAGCGATTGTTTTCCATACCTCTTCCACCTGCAAAAAGAGCGCCTCTCGCGTAGTATCGTTCACAAAGGAGTGCTGAGCCTGCTTCATAACTCCAAACACATTCATATCCCAGGCTTCAGTCCCCTGCATTTCTCTGTCCTCGTACTCACAAAATTGCTCAAAGGTGACCTGGTCGGTCTCGCTCATGCGGGCACGTATACGCTCATAGCGAATCTTTCTATCAGCATCTACCGCCCACAGTTGTGCACCGTGCGCGAGGAGTAACTGCGCTTCTCCAATGGTGCGGATAGACTCAATAACGCTCGCTCCTGGCGTCGCCTGTGCCTGTGCCAACAGGCGCTCCACCACATACGCAGGGCCGTGTGCCTTGCGCAGCTCATTGGCTACCTGGCGCATGTGGGTGCGATCCACCGGCAAACCTTGTTTTTGGATTTCCTCAATTAAAAAAGTGCGGGCTGAAAAATGGTTGCACCCTTTTTGCTCAACGAGATAGTCGACAACGGTACCCTTCCCCGCCCCATTGGTTCCCGTTATACCGATTATCATAGCGCGAATTAGGAACGCGTTTTATGCTGCCACTTTTCCCACGCGACCAGGAGTGGTGCGGCGAGGAAGATAGACGAGTAGGTACCCGCTACCATACCCACAATGAGCGTCAGTGCGAAATCTTTTGTTGAGACAGGGCCAACCAAGAAGAGCGAGAAGAGTACGATGATAACCGTGAGCGAGGTGTTGAGAGACCGTGAAAGAGTTTGCTTAATAGAGCGTCCAACAACCGACTCAAAGGTTTCCTGCTTATGACGCTCCTCGTTAAGGCGCAAGTTTTCGCGAATACGATCAAAGACAACAATGGTGTCGTTAATGGAAATACCAAGGATTGTGAGGAGCGCCACGATAAACAAAGAGTCTATCTCTGCCCCATCATAAAAGCCGAGAAACGCGAATAGGCCGGCAGGAATGAGCACGTCGTGTAGCAAAGTGATGATAGCAACCACACCGTACTTCCATGACGCAACAGGCTTTGACACATGACGGAACGCAAATGCAATAAAAAGAATGATGCATAGCATCACGAGCCCGAGTGCGATCCACGCCTTGCGCAAAAGCTCAGCGCCAAGCGTAGGGCCCACCGTCGTAAACTGGTCTTCCTTCATGGGCCCGAGCGCACCGAGCACCACCTCAAGCTGGTTTTTCTCTGTTTGTGTCAGATCGCGCTGACGCAAAATATAGCCATTCGTACCACTAGGCTGGATGCGTACCTCGCCAAAATCGAGCTTGTCGGCAAGTTGTTGGACTTGCTCGATTGGTGGGCGCTCCTGTGAGTACGTAACTTGTAAGAGTGAACCGCCTGCAAGGTCGATACCGGGCTTCAGCCCCCACGTAGCTATAGCAAACACCGCCAAAACAGAAAGGATGGCCGGCACTAAGAAAAAATAGGAAAGATTTTTTTGAATATTCATATTATTTTTTGAGACCCTGACCACGCTCAATGGGAAAACCAGAACGCAAAAGGAAGGCGCCTGCTCGTGAGTTGGCGTTCATGCCAAGCGCAAGCAAGAAGGTGCGAGAAATGGTGATAGCCGAGAGAAGCGACACGACCACCCCAAGACCAAAAACAAGCGCAAAACCTTTGATAAGCGAGGTGCCAAACCAAAAGAGGATGACCGCCGCGATAATGTGCGCAATATTCGAGTCTCGAATTGCACTCCATGCGCGAGAAAAACCTTCACGAATAGCAGTTGTGGCTTGCTTGCCCTCGTTCAACTCTTCCTTCATGCGCTCGGCAATGAGCACGTTGGCGTCAACAGCCAAACCTACCGAGAGAATGAAGCCTGCGATACCTGCCGCGGTGAGCACGACAGGAATAAGCTTAAAGAGCGCGAGCATGAGGACTACGTAAATAGCAAGCGACACCACGGCAACAACGCCAGGCAAGCGATACCAAAGGATCATAAAAGCAGCGAGCACCACAAACCCAATAATGCCTGCCATAACACCAGCACGCGCCGCTTCATCACCAAGAGTCGCCCCGATACTTTCAGTCGAGGTGAGTGTTATAGGCACTGGTAGTGCGCCAAGATTGAGATTGGTTGCTAAATCTTTTGCACTCTGAGCGGTGAAATTACCCGAGATGACCGCACTCCCGTTATCAATCTCCTCTTGTATGACTGGCGCCGAAAGGAGCTTACCATCAAGGAAGATGCCGAGCTCGCGACCAACATGAGCCTTAGTGATATCAGAAAAGAGTTTTGAACCATCATCATTAAAATTGACCAACACAGTGGGTGAACTCGCCATAGAGTTGCTCCCATTACCAAATTGCAACGCTGCTGAAGCTAAGTACTTACCCGTAAGACCCGTGTCCTCAAACGCGAGGGGGTTCGCCTCGCCGGTTGCAAGAGTGGTGGAGGCCTCCATACCCTGCTTCACGAGCTTAAATTCCAAAGTTGGTGTCTGACCGATCATGGCTACAGCCTGGTTCACATCAGTGACTCCTGGCAGCTCCACAATGAGGCGATACGCCCCGTTACCGAGGGCTCCTCCTTTCTGGGTCTGTACCACAGGCTCGCCGACACCAAAAGCGTTTACGCGCCGCTCAATAACCTGCTGAAGCGCATTCATAGCATCACCCTCGCCGCCTGAGGGAAGTTTAGTGGTATCTGCGTCATATACGAGGTGGGTACCGCCAGAAAGGTCCAGGCCGAGCTTAAAGGCAAAGCGCCCGTGAGCAAAATAGACAAAACTGCCGATGAGTGCGGCGGTAATAAGAATCAACACAGCGCTGTAGCGCAATGCAAACATCACGACGCACAATACCAAAAAAGCCACGCTGCCACAAGGGCTTGCAATACACCGTAATAATACCTACTGTTGCACAGGAAGAACCCTTACACTCAAACCCTAGAGGAGTGCGATGCTTAAACACCAGACCACCTTGTGCCTCTCTGGCGCATGCCCAATCCCGAATACAGACGTACTATTACTCCCCAGTGGAAAAATGGTCAAACCCAAACAATCAGGAGATACACTTACCCACATCGAATGTACCTGGAAATACGAAGAGCACAGAAATCGTACGGGCAAAGAACCGTCTTGGGTGGACACTGTGCCAAAAGACCAATTGGCCGAAATCCGTCTTACCTATTATCTGAGAAAGTGCGAATTTCAGATCTGTGGGAAATATCCTTACACCGGCATCTCGTATCTTGTCATGCAGGATGGCTTGTGTGAGCAAGCAGCTGAAACGTTTAATCTGTATAGGCTAGATGGTATACACCAACTAGGCTTTCTGCAGGCACCCAACTTCGACCAGTTGATGGTAACGCAGAAATTGTCACAAGGTAATCGATGGATCCACTCCCTCGATGTGATGACTATCGCCACCCTCATGGGGCACAATAATCGACTCTCTCAGTCAGAGTTGAATACGCTACGTTTAGCGGGTTTGACGCATGACATGTGTACCCCCGCGGGTGGTGATTCGGTAAAGCTTATCGACCTTCGAAACTTAGATGAGGATGCGAATTATCCAGCACAACTGGATGCAACAGAAGGTTGGCCTCGTATAGCAAAAGAATTTGCTGTGGACAGAGAGTTACTGGTTTCCACTATAGCAAATCAAGGACTACTTGGTGAGCTGCTCGATATTGCAGACAAAATTGCATACACGGCACGCGACTTACACTACTGTTTGCATCATCTACAAAGCGGTAAACGCCAAGGATACGAAGGCCCAGCTATGCTGTTTTCCTTAGTGGAGCAACATCCTCTGGTCTGCAGCTTGTGGGACAGTGTGGTGGTGCGAGACGGCAAGCCGGTCTTTATGGACCCAGAAAGACTCTTTGTCTTTCTCAAGGTTCGCACGCTCATGTTTCGAGAACTGTATTACAGCTCGACCACACGTTTCGGCGAATATCTTATAGCAGAATTATTAGCGAAACTACTCTATAAGCGTGGGGTGCTTACAAAAGAAAAGTTACTCTCCATGCGAGATGAGGAATTATTTACCATCCTTCAGAAGCAATTCGGGGAGATATTGTTCCGGATTGTTTCTCTTGGAG
>JAUPWA010000039.1 GCA_030916835.1 Patescibacteria group bacterium
AAGTGCTGATTCGCGTTCTTGCAATGGTCGTGCTGGCCATCTTTGGGCTGGCTGATACCGCACGTGCGGTGACAACACTCTACTTCCAGTTCGCGCATACGCAATCTGCCGGCGCAGTCTCATCGGGGCCAGGTGGAGCGGTAATGCTCAACTTGCAGGTTGACGGCGCGACTGCCGCCGGCGCGCCAATGCGCAACTTCGTGCAGGTGCTGTCGAACAGTCATGCGGCTGGCACCTCTGGGGGCTTGCTCAGCATCGTTGGCTCTGCCGACTTTCCTGGCGCAACGCCAGATCTGGCGGCGGGCACGGAGCTCTTCACGGCGACGTTGGGGCCAGTGTCGCTCACGCTCATGCCGAGCTCGTCGCTCTACCAACTGAGCTTTGCTATTGGCGGGACGGTCTCGCCGGCGCTGCAAGACTTTTGGGGCATGGCCTACCCAGCGTGGGTGGGGACGGGGACTCTCCAAGGGGTCGCAATCTCGGGCTCTCCCTCGGAGGTCTTCACAAGCCTTGCCGGCAGCGCCTTTGTGGGGAGTATCGAGCTCAACCCCGGGCAGCTCAACATCCCGGAGCCGCAACCGCTCCTATTGCTGGTCTTGTCACTCATGCTCCTGTTTCGTCTTTGGCGTCGTGCTGCGTAGCCTGCAGCAGGCGCTCCCGCTCGGTTTTGACTTAGTGTTGTACCTACAACACTGATGATAAACCGAGCGGTTTTGTTTTTTTATATTCTTACTTACGTTACTAAAAAAAGAGAACTCCTGCCGCCGAAGCGGACAGGAGTCTTTTGAGTGGCCCCACAAGCGGGACCAAAAGTGAATCAGGCAGCCTTACGCTGCGAGTCGTCGTTTGCTGCGCGGCCAAGAGTGCCGCCGCCCCAGCGCCGCCGAGTGGCAAAACCGAGACCGGCGAAGCCAACACCCAGAACCATCATAGATGCAGGTTCGGGGACATGTATGGACTGATCAATAAAGCTGACCGCTGCACCTGACGTGACGCCAGCGACGAGCTGAATGTCCTTGGTTACATAGGCTGAGAAGGTGGGGGCTGACAGCTGAATGTCGCCACCCTCAAGCGGAGGGTCTTGGTGGTCACAGCTGCCGAGGCTGCTGCAACTGACGGTTAGCTTGCCGATCAGCGGGCCGCCGATACCGGCGTATACGCTTTCAACAACGTTCGTAACCGAGTTGTTGCCAAAAAGCGAAGTGCCGTCGAAGTTCAGGTCGATGGCAGTGATCGGTATGGTCGACGTTACCATGTAGGTTATCGCCACGTCAGTGACGAAACCAAGGTCCGCGGCGAAGCCGCTGTTAAACCTGATACCGTCAGAGACCGTGGAGACGTCGATGCCCGTGCAAGCGGCAGGACCACCGATGCCAGGGCCAGAGGCCGTGATCACGCAGGTAAAGCCGGAGAATGTCATCGGACCCAAAGTAAGGGTTGGCGATGGTACCAAAGGCACTGCAGCCGCGATGTGCGGCAACAGCAATACAGCCAGCAGCAAGCCGCTGGCCAACAAACGTCGTATCATGAGAGGTTACCTTTCCCTTTGCAAAGGACGGCTGCCAAACCAAGACAGAACAGCCAGAATGAAAATAACACAAGTTTGGCGTTTTGTCTCGTATATAGAAAAATGGGGAAAAAGAAAACCCGTGCTTTTCAACCTTTTGGGGAAGAAAAGCACGGGTCTGTCTGCCTTGAGCAGAGTAGTATCTACCCAAGGCAAACGATTGGTCAGAGATCAGGCCGCGGCCGTCATACCCTCGTTGTCATTGGCTGCACCACCACCGTCGTTTTTGCCACCACGCCGCCGGGTCTGTGCAATGCAGGCGAGCGCAGAGAGGCCGACGAAGAGCGTGGCAATCGACCAGGGTTCGGGAACCTGGGTTGCCCAGAGCGCCTGGTAGGTGCCCAAGTCACCCAGCTCGCCGAAGTTCTTGGCCTGCATAATCAGATCTGAGAAGCCGGTATCGCTGGGATCGCCGGCGAGCGTCGCTGCGTTGCTGTTACCGTTCACGCCGTATTGGAACGTGGGCGGGCCCCCAAGCAGTTCGGTGATGCTGAGCGTGTTCCAGTCGTTGGTGATGACCGCATCGCCCAGATCGATCCAAACTCCGCCGATCGAATCCCAAACGCGGAAGCGGCCGGCGCCCCCTTCGTTCGTGAAGCCGATGATCGGATAGTCATGCGGATCCGAGCCGCATGCTGGACAATTGACGACCGCCCACATGTCGGTGCGGCGGATGCCGTTTTGAACATCCATCCAGGAGGAAGGGATCCAGACGCTGGCCGACACGGTGTCGCCAGGTCCGCCGGAAAGTGCAGTCTTCATGCCTTGCGTATCGTAGAACGTTGACGCAAAGGCGACAGGCCGGTTTGCGGCGCTGGTCGACGGGTCGATGCTGATTTGCAGCACATGGTCAGCGCCGTGCATATAGCCAGCATCAGCGAAGCCGGGGGGTTGGTAGCGATCGGTCACCCAGCCTATTGGAGCTCCGGCGAAGGTGGGCGTCACATTGGCTGCGAACGCTGAGTTCGCCGCCAACATTGGCAACAGAAGAAGCGCCATAACGGCGCCAAAAAATCTCGTACGCATTGAGCAGTCCTTCTATCAGTTTCAGTTGCAACTGAACGCCCAAAAGTGGTGTTAGCACCAGAACGTCCAGTACTCTTCTACCATAAAAACTCCAAAATAGAAAGGTACTTCCATTTTATATAACTATGTGTTATAGTGCCTCTGGCTTCCCGATATGGCTTTTTAGCGATATAGGGAGCGTTTTTTGTTGCAACTTCAAGAAAAGAGGAGACCCGCCATGCGGCGGCTATTGGTACCCTTGTTGCTCATCCTGGGTCTGTTTGCCACTGTGCAGCAGGCCAGAGCCGTGACTTACGACATCATCGGACTCGACCCCAATCCAAGTCTGGTTGGCAGGGCCTACATCAATGGTATTGGCGCTTCGCCGCCGGGCGATGCGTTGTTTGGCACGTACACCATCGGCGAGCTGCGACCCATCGGAGGTGGGCCGTCGATGTTCGGTCTGTATGCGAACTGCATCGACCCGACCACTTGGGGTGTTAGCAGCCCCGTTGTGGCTGTGTCGGTGGACGACATTTTTTCGGCGGCCGTTGCCTTGCGGTTGACCATCGCGAAGGAAAACATGCCGGCGCCGACTACTGCGCTCATTTCGGGCGCGGAGGAAATCTTCCTGCTTCGCGAGATCTACGGAGCAGCGATAACGTTCACGGGCATCGATCCGGCGGCGTTTGCGCTGGCGGACACGTTCGATTGGAACATCACCCATGGGATTTGGGTTGATGACCCAACCAAGGAGGTTGTGGCCCTTACGCCAACGGCCACAAGCACGCAACGCTTGCTGGTGGTGGTGCCAGTGCCTGAGCCTCTAACGATTGCTTGGCTCGGCGGTGCCCTCATCTTGCTGGGGTTGATGAACCAGTATCGGCGGATGCCGTCCCTCTTCATGGGCTTCTCGGGGCAGAAGAGCGCCGGCCCGCAGCAGGATGTCGAAATCCAAAGCATCTTCTAGACCCACGACAGCGCCGGCGCGAGTAATACGCAGCGGGCCTGACTACGCGGCGCGTTCCCTACAGGGGAGCGCGCCGTTTTGCTTTTGCATCATTTGTTTAGTAGCCAACACTCCGGTATTATTCCTTTGCATGTCATTCTTTACTCCACGCCTCGGGATCGATCTTGGTACCGCCAACACACTCGTGTTTATCCCTGGCCGCGGTGTAGTGCTCAACGAGCCATCCGTCGTTGCTATTTCAGAGATCGATAAGCGTATTTTGGCGGTAGGGGCTGAGGCCAAGGAAATGATCGGCCGTACTCCGGGCGAAATCATCGCCTATCGCCCCATGAAAGATGGTGTCATCGCCGACTATCGCGTCACCCAAGCTATGCTGCGCTACTTTATCAACAAGGCGATGGGCCGCTTCCAACTCTTTAAACCCGAGGTGATGGTCTCGGTGCCAACTGGTGTCACCTCGACCGAGCGTCGCGCGGTCGTTGAGGCTGCCATTCGGGCCGGGGCTAAGAGCGCATACGTGGTTAAAGAGTCGGTCTTGGCAGCGATAGGCGCTGGCATACCTATCCAAGAGGCGCGTGGCCACATGGTTATCGACATTGGGGGCGGCACCTCTGACGTTGCGGTTATCTCACTTGGCGGCATCGTTGCCTCAACCTCGGTAAAGTGTGCGGGCGACAGGCTCGACCACACTATTGCCGACTATATAAAGAAGACATACAACCTTGGTATTGGTGACAAGACCGCTGAGGATATCAAAATCCAAATTGGCTCTGCTGTGCCGGTTGAGGAGGAGCTCACCATGCAGGTGCGTGGGCGCGACTTTATCTCGGGGCTACCACGCTCTTTTGAAATGAAGACCAATGACGTGGTCAAAGCGATAGGCAAGGACCTGCGCGAGATTATCAAAGCGATTCGCGATGTGCTCCAAGAGACACCACCAGAGCTCGCCTCAGACATCATCGACCAAGGCATCATTATGACTGGAGGCACGAGCCAGCTGCGCAACTTTCCTGAGCTGGTCTTACGCCGCACCGGGGTAAAGGCGGTCGTCGCTGACAACGCGCTCTTTTGTGTCGCGCGCGGCACCGGCATCGCGCTTGAGCACCTCGACACCTACAAAAAGGCAGTTATCGCCAAGAGGTAGTATGCTCACGCACCACGCGTATTTTCTTGAAGGGGCGCTCGACCAATTTGATGCGCTTGTACATGCGCTGCGAGAGAGTGAAAACTTTGCGCCTCATGACCCGGGCTTTGCACCCCAGCAGTTTGAAAAATTTGGTATCGACGAGGCACGCGAGCTCATAGCGACCGCCTCGCTTAAAAATACCGGTGGCCGCACCCTGTTCGTGCTCGGCGTGGGCTCGATGACGAGTGAGGCGCAGCAAGCGCTTTTAAAACTATTTGAAGAGCCCCAGCAGGGGACGCAGTTCGTGCTCCTTTTGCCGCACGGCACACTACTGTCAACGCTACGCTCGAGAATGCTAGATTTTAAGGGTGAAGTGGTGGATGGGTCAAAAGAGTTCCTTCCGAAAAAGTCCCTGCCTGCCGGCAGGCAGGCTCGGGCCAGACTATTTTCTTCAGAAACTCTTTTGGCCCAAAATGCTTCGAGTGGTCAATTTGTTCAGAATGATGCAACCGAATTTCTTGCCTCGCCCTACAAAAAGCGCAGCGACTGGGTCGCCGCGTTCCTCAAAGATGAAGAAGATGCGCGCGAGCGCACACGTAGCTTTTTTACTGAGCTTGAAGCGGCACTCCACCCGCACATGAGCAGCGCTAACGTGCGCGCAGCACTCGAAGACCTCATGCACCTGCGCCAATACCTTAATGACCGCGCCCCATCACTCAAAATGATCCTCGAACATTTGGCGGTAACGCTTCCAGCTATAAAGTAGTTTGTTACAAATACTAATTTCTTCTCGCAATACTATTCTCTTACTCTCGATGCTATTGATTTGCCTTACCTAACTACACTGCCGACTACTTGCCCGCAATGCTCCCCTCAATTAGTATTTGCTGCGCACTAACATGACTCCAAAAAAATTAGCTGAACGAAAAGAGCGGCTCGCAAAGCTTGATAAGGAGCTTAAGAAGCTGTTTCCAAACGCAAAGATCGAACTCAACTATGAGACGCCGTGGCAATTGTTGGTTGCGGTGCAACTTTCGGCGCAGTGTACCGACAAGATGGTGAACAAAATTACTGCCGAGCTTTTTAAAAAATACAAGGCGCCTGCCGACTATGTGCGGGCGGGGAAGAGCGCTAAAGCAGTCGCCGAGTTTGAGCGGATGATTAAATCGAGTGGCTTTTATCATGCAAAAGCAAAAAACATTTTGGCGGCAGCCGCGTTGGTTGAGAAGAGTAAGAAGGACGGTGGGTTTGGCGGCGAGGTGCCCAAGACCATCGAGGAGCTTTTGAGGCTCCCCGGCGTCGCGCGCAAGACAGCAACTGCAGTATTAAAAGAGGCGTTTAACGTGGTGGCGGGTATCACAGTCGACACGCATGTCATCCGCTTTGTGCAGCGCTATGACCTCTCCGACCACAAAGACCCGGTGCGCATTGAAAAAGATTTAATGTTGTTGGTGCCAAAAAAAGAGTGGGGGAGTATCACGCATCGCATCATCTACTATGGTCGCTACCTCGCCCCTGCCCGAGTGTATGACACTTCCAAAGATCCGCTCGTTAAAATTTACCCTCCAGCTTCAAAAAAATTTCGAGTTGTGTAAGCTCCAGCAAACCAGTCTCGAACCGCGACATCATCCTCGTGCTTTCGATAGTATTGATTTGCCTAACCTCTCTACACTATGGATTGCCTGCCCGCAATGCTCTCTCGACTTGGTTTTGTTGGAGCATCATTTCAACTTATTCGGCTAGCTTGTTTTTGCAGTAGGATTGCTCTAATCTAATACTATATATGGCATACGATTTTAAACCACTCGAAAAGAAGATAGCAGATTGTACTGAGCGCCTCTCGCGCGAGCTCTCGGGCGTGCGCACGGGCCGTGCAGCGCCGAGTATACTCGACGGTGTCCAGGTTGAAAGCTATGGCGCCCGAGTGCCGATTAACCAGATCGCGACCATTTCGGTTGAGGATGCACGCACACTGCGCATCGTGCCGTGGGATGCTTCGCAAGGTAAGGAGATTGAAAAGGCGATTACCACAAGCAACCTTGGCCTCTCGGTTGGTATGGATGAAAAGGGTGTGCGTGTCTTCTTTCCTGAGCTCACGAGCGAGCGGAGAGTGACGCTTTTAAAACTTGCAAAAGAAAAGATTGAGGAGGCGCGCGCCTCGCTTCGCTCGGCGCGCGACGACGTGTGGTCTGACATCCAAAAGAAGGAGCGTGACGGCGAGATCCCTGAGGACGACAAGTTTCGCTTTAAAGACGAGATGCAAAAGCGCATCGACGCTGCAAACAAGGCGTTCGATGATGCACTTGCACGCAAAGAAAAGGAGATAGCAAGCTAATGGTGTCTTCACCTCTGGTATACTAGCTTTATCCATGATGAGCGCAGCTATAATTATTCTTGGTATTATCGGGCTCATTCTCGTACACGAGTTTGGGCATTTTATTATTGCTAAGGCGTTCGGTATCCGTGTTGAGGAGTTCTCTATATTCTTTCCACCGCGCCTGTTTTCAAAAAAGTTTGGCGGCACCAAGTATACGCTTGGGCTCGTGCCGGTGGGAGGCTATGTGAAAATCTATGGCGAAAGCCCTGATGAGCTCGGCGATACGCACCACTTTGATAAGGGCAATTTTTCTCACCGCTCACGCTGGATCCAGGCGGCGGTCATCGTAGCAGGTATTGTGTTTAATATTATTGCCGCATGGCTTTTGCTCTCGGTGGCCTACATGGTGGGCGTTCCCTCTTCGGTTGAGCATGAGGGGTTTGGTGTGGTGCAACAGGCACAGGTAACCATTGTTGACGTGAAGCCAGGCAGCCCTGCCGACAAGGCTGGTATGCAGGTTAACGACGTTGTAACCAGTATCAATACCGGCACACAAGAACTCACTGCGGCAACCGACGCGGTAGCGACCCAGCAGTTTATTGCAAATCATGCTGAGGGCAGCATGGTTGTGAATCTCAAGCGAGGAGGCGAGGAGTTACATCTTCTTGCAAAACCCACAGACGGTATCATTGAAGGGCGCAAAGCACTTGGTATTGCGCTTGACGATGTTGGGGTGCTCAAACTCTCGCCACCTGTGGCGCTTTTGCAGGGTGGGCTCTCAACCGCCACCTATACAGCACTCACCGCCAAGGGTATGGCTGATCTTTTTGGCGGCATCTTCAAGGGAAGCGCTAACCTCGATGAGGTAAAAGGTCCCGTGGGGATTGTCCGCCTTGGAGCGCAGGTAGCAGATGATGGTTGGTACTATGGGTTGCTGTTGATTGTCCTCATATCGATCAACCTTGCTATCATCAACGTGCTGCCTATACCGGGTCTCGATGGTGGACGCCTCCTGTTTATCGCTATTGAGGGGGTCATACGCAAGCCTCTGAGCGAAAAGTGGGTCACGCGTGTAACTATTGTTAGTTTTGCACTCATAGCACTGCTCGCTATATTCATCACCTTCAACGACATATCCTCCTGGGTGCACGGTGCGTAGTTGGTAAAAATAAAAAGGCCCAGGCGCGCGGTGCGCGGTCTGGGGCCTCTCGGTCTAATTATTCCTCCATACTATCAAGATTGATTGAACGGTTGCGTGTGGGGTAGAGCATAAACCCTGGTAGATTTGCCATGAAGTCCATCAATGCTTGTCTGTCGAGCTCCCCAACTATTACTTTTGGACAATGCTCGAAGAATAAATCGAGAGACCTGTTGGAAAGTGTACGGGGACTTTCAGTGTATTGGGCAAGATCAGACCAGAATTGTGCGTTGCCTAAACGTCTTGCTGCACCAGTGAGATATTGGAAAGCAGCATCTCTCCTTTCAATCTCAGGGTCTTGTAATCGACGTAGCGCCGATGTGACTTCTTCCTGCCGTCTTACGGACTCCCATGCAATTGAGTTTTTAAAACAAGCGCGACCTTCTTGCGCTTCTCGGGTAGACATTGTTTGGCTCCAGAACTGCTCAAATTAAAATAACACAACAAAGTGAACTTGGTCAATATTTTTGGTGAATAACTCTTCACCTTTGTTTTGCGCCTCGTTTTCCCGTACAATGGCTCCAATATTACAAATATATGAAGCAGAGCCAACTAGTTACCAAGACACGCCGCGAGGCGCCCAAGGACGAGGTCTCAAAAAATGCGCAGCTTTTGGTGCGTGCGGGCTATGTGCACAAAGAAATGGCAGGCGTGTACTCCTACCTGCCGCTGGGCCGCTTGGTGCTAGAGAAGATTGAGGGCATTGTGCGCGAGGAGATGAATCGCATTGGCGGCCAAGAGGTGCGTATGGCAACGCTCCACCCGAGTGAGCCGTGGAAGCAAACCGGCGCGTGGGACAATGTTGATGTTGTCTTTAAAATTCAAAGTCGTACCGAAAAAGAGTATACGGTAGGGCAGAGTGAAGAGGAGATAGTGACGCCAATAGCAAAGGAGTATATCGAGTCATACAAAGATCTGCCGGTCGCCATCTACCAAATTGGGCAAAAGTATCGCGACGAGTTGCGCGCAAAGTCGGGCATCATGCGCGGGCGCGAGTTCACCATGAAGGACATGTACTCCTTTCATGAGACACAAGAAGACTTTGATCGCTTTTACCAATTGGCGAAGGAGGCGTACTTGCGCGTATATGAGCGCGCTGGTCTTGTAGCTAAGGCGACCGAGGCCTCTGGCGGCGCGTTTACCACGAAGTTGTCGTATGAGTTTATGGTGCTCACCGATGCTGGTGAGGACGACATCCTTTACTGCGACCAGTGCTCCTACTGTGCAAACGTTGAGATTACTGATGAACAGGAGGGACAGAGCTGTACGCGCTGTGGCGCAGGCACACTGAGTCGCGCAAAAGCCTCAGAGGTTGGCAACATCTTTGACTTGGGCACCAAGTACGCAAAAGATTTTAATTTCACTTTTAAAAACAAGGAGGGCGGCGAGCAGCACCCCATTATGGGCTGCTTTGGTATCGGCATCACGCGCCTCATGGGAGTCATTGTTGAGGCACTCTCCGACGAGAAGGGTATCGTTTGGCCAGAGTCGGTCGCACCCTTTCATGTGCACATTGTGGAGATCCCAAGCGAAAGCGCCGATGTGCATGCTGAGGCGGGCGAGCTGTATCGTGAACTCACTGAGGCGGGAGTAGAGGTGCTCTGGGATGACCGCGATGTGCGCGCTGGTGAAAAATTTGCCGACAGTGACCTTATGGGTATCCCGCTGCGCATCGTCGTCTCTGAAAAGACTTTAACCGCTGGCAAGTTTGAGTGTGTTGAACGCGAATCGGGCCACACATCACATAAAAGTATATCTGAACTCATTGGACATCTTACTGCATGAAAAACCCGCTCGAGAGACTGTTTCCCCTCATATCAAATGACGTAGGTATCGATCTTGGTACTGCTAATACGCTTGTCTACTTGCGCGGTAAGGGGATAGTGGTCAACGAGCCATCGGTTGTTGCGGTCAACACCAAGACTGGCCAGGTGGTTGCGGTGGGGACCTCTGCCAAAGAGATGCTGGGGCGCACACCAGGGCACCTAAGTGCAGTGCGACCGCTGGTTGATGGTGTTGTCTCCGACTTTGAAGCGACCGAAGAGATGCTCGCCTACCTCATGAAGCGTGCGCAAGGCGTGTCACGCAAAATTTTGGGTCCGCGCGCAGTCATCGGAGTGCCGTCAGGTATCACGAATGTTGAGATGCGCGCAGTGCGTGATGCAGCCCAAAACGCCGGCGCGCGCGAGGTACATATTATTGAAGAGCCTATGGCTGCGGCGCTCGGTATCCGCCTGCCTATCCGCGAAGCGAGCGGGAGCATGATAGTTGATATTGGCGGCGGTACGACCGACATTGCGGTCATTTCGCTCGGCGGCATCGTGCGTGCAAAAAATTTGCGCGTCGCGGGTGACAAACTCAACCAAGACATCATCAGCTATGTACGTTCCGAATTTAAAATTCTCATTGGGGAGAAGACTGCCGAGGGGGTCAAGATTGCAATCGGCTCAGTGACTGAAGACAGTGGCCGACTCGAGGCCATTGTGCGAGGGCGCGACCTTATCACTGGCTTGCCGCGCGAGATACTCCTCACCGACTCAGATGTGCGCGAAGCAATATCGCAGTCTATCGACACGCTCATTGAAAGTGTGCGCGAGGTGCTCGAGACAACACCTCCCGAAATTCTCTCCGACGTTATGCGCTCAGGCATTATGCTCACGGGTGGTGGGGCGCTCATCA
>JAUPWA010000040.1 GCA_030916835.1 Patescibacteria group bacterium
AAAGATGCTTATTGGAGCGGTTGCTGTGTTGGTGGTGGGTGTTGTGGGTGCATATCTGTATTTTGGGCGCATGCAAACTAAACCAGAGCCGCTTGACCCGACTCCTCGGCAGGTAACACTGTCTGGTACCTATGAATGTTTGCCACATCTCGATACTTCGGGCCCGCAAACTACCGAATGCGCTTTTGGGCTTGTGACCGATGAGGGCGAGCACTATGCGGTTAATTTTGGCCAGTCAGCAACCGCCATGGAGCAATTTCAGGCAGGAGCGCATATCCGCGCCGAAGGTTTTGTGGTCATAAAAGAGGCGCTCAGCACTGACCAGTGGCAAAAGTACAACATGAAAGGAATTTTTACGGTGACCAACATGCTCGAACCTGCTCCTACTAGTGGTGCGTCTGCAAAAATAAATATTGCAGCGGTGTGCGAGGGCGCTCTCTCGTATATGACATTTCCGAGCGGTGCTGCTGCAGATACGTTTGTTGCTGAATGCAAAGAGGGTAAACACCCTGAGGTTATAGAGCGCTACAAAGCACAGCTAGGGCACGATGGTGCGGCGATATAAAACAACACCAGGCTAGTGTCCAAAGAGATTCGTTACATAGTGCCATAGTGCACCAAGGGTGTGTGCGATTGAGCTGCCTATTGATGCGCGCGTTGTGATTACTGCTGCAGCTTGTGTTTGCGGTGCTACTTCTTGTGTTGCTTGAGGTTCAGGTGAACTTTTTTTAGCGTGCACGATGCGAAGTGGGGGAACGGTGGTGGTTGGCGTGCTGGTCGCTTTTTGTAGCATTGTGGTCAAAGTTGAAGTGCTGATGGGTGCCACTTCAGCCAACAGGAGAATTTGAGGCGGTGTTGATGTTGCTTCAAGGGTAGAGGTTGCTGCGAGGGTGGTTGATGCAAAGGGTGCGCCCCCACCGCCCTGCGCGCCACTCATGCTTGTTGGTTTTTGAAAATGGTGTAATTGAATCCACGAAGTGCCTTGTAGTACTGGCAGTGCATACGCGGTAGCCCAGATGCGGTTATCCTCAGTGTCAGACAGCTCCCCAAAGCCGCCATCACTTTGCTGCATAGAGAGTAGACAGCTAGAGGCTGTTTTGCCAAGAGCTATTTGTGCCATAGCTACCCAGCTGGTGCTAAATACATTACCCGCACAACCTGCGGCATCTGTGTGTGCATCAAGGAATTCAGCAGCCTTCTTGAGAGCGCTAGAAACAGCATCGATTGAGGTGAGTGGCGTGAGGGCTTGGATTGCCGCTGCAGTTAAGTCGACACTGTCCCACGAGCCGTTTGCTTCTTGCTTTGAAAGAATATACACAACGTCTTGCTGTATGAGTGGATCACTCGCACTATACCCGGCATGGGTGAGCGCTATGAGGGCGAAGATATCATCGTTCACTTCCTGTGCATCGCCAAATTGCGTACCGTCAAAACTTGCAACAATGGGTGCAATGAGCCCATAGGAGTGTGGGTCAATGGAGAGGGCCTCGAGCGCCATGGCGTGTCGTTGTGTGTCGGTGAGGCTTCGGGGAGTGAGCTGTTTTTCATACGCGACCAGCTGCTCTATTAAGGGCTCGTTTTGGTATGGTGCTAGCGCTATGGCCGCCCAGTCGGTGATCATATCTGAGCCGACGCGGCCGTCCTGTAGGTGGGAAAGTAAAAATGCTTTGGCGCCCGCTACCGCCTCAGTGTTTGTGTGTGGGGGCTGTGCATACTGTGCGGGCGATGGGCCGCCGCCCGATGAGGCGCCTCCTGTCGAGGTGTTTTCTGTAGGCAGTGTGGGGGTAAGGGTGAGGTGGTTGGATGGTAAAAACCCATCTTTAGTCGCATACAGGTCAGTTGATACTAAGGGTGCGGTAAAAACAGCATCGCCCTGTGCATCTGCAGCAACGAGCTCATTGCCAAGATGGAGTGTACTTGAAGCTGCTGGCAACCACGCCGCTTCGTAGTTAGCGTCGTAGGCAAAGTGGGTGATGTGTGCGGTGGTGGTGGCGCCCGCATACGGCGTGGCTGAGTCCATGGTTATGCGCAACGGGAACACCCCGAGCGTGACAAGGAGCGTCTCTCCATTGTGTACTTCGTGCTTATTGAGCGCTGTTGCACCCAGAGCGTGGTTGCTCAACCAGGCCCAATAGGTGTTTGTTGCATAGTCGTTCGCAACCCCGCCAGCGGAGTCAAGAAATGCGTCATCGCCATACCACGCCCAGGTGGGTAGGAGTCCTGATTGTTCGAGCGCACAGTAACCGCTCACCGTACTTGTGCCGCTCGTAGGGGAAATCGGACATGCAGTAACTGTAAGGGATTGATTAAAAAGTGTCGTTGAAGCAGTTTCGACATCGAGGGTGATGGTAACCGGTTCAGGTACCACGCTAGTGTCGGTTGCTATGACACTAGAAGTTGTGGAAGCTTGCGCCTCAGTGGTGGTCGCGTCTGTGGTGCTTGCTATCGCGGTGTCTACCTGTGTTGGTGCTGTTACTTCGGTAGATGTGGCAGCAGTGCTGTCGGTCTCTTGAGTCGAGCTTGTGTCATCCGCGTGCGCATGCGGCGCGCACATGAGTGCGAGCCCGCACATAATCAAAAGCGCCAAAAAGAAGTGCGGTGTAGAGTATGTCGCCCGCGAGCATCGAGAGAAAGAAAGGAAAACCGAGCCCATAACAGTAGAGGAGTCCTGCGAGTGTTTTTGCATACCAAGGTGAAAACAGCCAGACGGCAAAGTTAGTGATAAGAAAGAAACCAAAAGACGATCCGCACACAACACCGCCCATCCCCCACACACGAACAAAGCGCATAGAGTACCCAACCATGCCTATAAGTGCAAACGATACATACACCGAGGTGAGTATGCGCCAGTCATAGAATCCAATAACTGCATCCACGATGAGCATGGCTGAGAGGGGGATAACAACTGCCCATATGCGGCCAAGGTCGCGCCCTGCGCGCAGTGCCACCGCGCTCATGGGTGTTGAGTTTGGGATATGGGGCAGTAGGCGACCAAGGAGGCCAAAACCAATAAGTCCCAAGATGGTGAGTAGTTTGTTGCGCATATCTAGAATGTCGATGGCGCAAAGATCCACTCAACCGTATCGCTAGGTTGTAGTGTGTATGAAGCGGCCCCCACCTGAGGTATAACGCCGTTTACTTTGTATTGCCAGTACTTATGTTCAACGCCATTTTTGAGTCCATGCATACTCACCACTAATGTGCCGAGTCCCGCGTACTCTTTGGTGGTGAGTTGGAGTGCTGTGTCGCTCATGGTAAGGGTTTTGAGTACTGACAGTGCAGTGTCACCTGCCGTAATGGCTACCTGTTTTTGCGCATAGAGCCCCATGATGGTAAGCGAAATAGTTTGCTGTTTGGTGGCGCTCGGTGACTCTGTGGAGGTGGTCGAGATGGCTGTTTCTTCGTGATGCGCGAGCGTGGGAGCGTAGACTTTGTGCGTTTTGGGGGCACTATAGGCAACAAGCCCGAGGCATACTGTAGCACAGCTGCGCAAGTGAGAAGAGCGCCCAATTTTTTTTGTGTAGTCATAGCAGTAGGGGGTGTTGCAGAAGATTAATAGGTTGGCGCGGACTCCTGCTTGCCGGCGCTGGCGGCAGTATACCGCGCAAGTGCGTAGAGTAAACTAGACAGACGATTAAGATATGCGTATGTCGGGTCAGTAAGTGCTTGCATGCTGCGCGCATGTATCACCGCACGCTCTGCGCGCCGTGCAAGCGCGCGTGCAAAGTCAAATTGTGCGCTGCGCACTGTTGCTCCAGAGATAAGGAAGGAGGTGGGAGGCTGTACGGTGCGCATGAGTGCCTCGATGCGTTCCTCAGCCCAGGTCACCTCTTCATGCGAAAGTGATTTTGGTGAGCCAGCAAGCGCTGCTTGCACTATGAAGAGATGTTCTTGCACACCGCGCACCATAGCAGAGGCCTCTGCATCGGTAGGCTCCTCCTGACACTGTGCGTAGCACAAGCCTAAGAATGAATTGAGTTCATCGAGTGTACCGAGCGCATCATACAAGGCGCTATCTTTTGGGAAACGCTCTTTAGTACCAAAGAGCCCGGACTCTCCGGAGTCGCCTTTGCGGGTGTATATACTCATATATACCTAGGCGGAGGTTGTTGTTTCAGTGGGTACTACCATGTCGACATCACACACACCACCCACGCACGCGAGCTCTTTCTTTTGCTCCGTCTCGTCGGTACGTTCATACATAATCAGTTTTGAGTAGTCGATAGTGGGGAAGTTAGCTACCAGCTCATCATATCGTTTTTTGTCTATCGTTTCGTACGGAGCCAAGCGATAGATGTGGTCAAAACGCGGCAAGAAGGAAAGGCCGCCAATAATGTCCCAGTTTTTTTGCACCCAATCGACAACACCTATCCACTCATCTTCACCAACCGAAATGGTCGCTGAAGGATTATGCTCCGTAAAGTTGAGCTTGATCATCTTCCAGTATTCGAGCTGCTCGAGTGCGCTAAAGTCGTCTTTAAACTTTGCACTATCCGGTGACTCGACAGGAAACTCCAGCACATAGGTTGTGGCGTTTTCAGTGTTTTGACCAACCTCAGGATAGTAGGGTACGCCCTGGTCCTTGAGCATCTTAAAGAGTGAGTCAGTGGCAGAGATACGTACGCGGCGAATATAGTATTTTGCATGGCGTGGATGAATACCCGAGGAGCAGTTGAAGGTTTGCGAGACAGTGCCGGAGGGCTTAACTGCGGTCACCGACATGGCAGGAGCGATACCAAAGCGCTTCGCATAATTTTCGTTTGCTTTGACAACTAGGTCACGCATAGCACGCAAAGTCTCAGGGTCTCGCGCCGCCGCGCTGTCCCATTGGCCGGTCACGGAGACACCAAGGAGCGCTTCTTGCCTGCAGTGCTCGGCCCACTCAGGACTAATATAGTTAAACTTTGTGAGAGACGCTTGGTAGGTACCCAAGAGTGCTGCAAGACGCGCCTTTCGTAAAAGCGTTTCAAAGGTGTCGTGTGAGCGTGCGATAACTTCGGATAAATTGCAGAACTGTTTGGACTGCAAAATGATCTCGCCACACGGGTTAGTGCCGATGGGACCATGTACCACCCTGTCACCATTGAGAAACCCTTGCTGCTTAAAATTTTCAAGACGACGTGTTGGTAGTGTGTTAGATAGTGACCCGCGATTGAAGATACCGCGCTCACCCGACTGGCTCTTCATGAGTGCGACCCACTCCTCCATATGTTCAGTGTTCGTGGGGCGGCTTTCATAGACAGCAGAGTTGTTTGCAACCATGCGATAGGGCTCAGAGAGGTAAAACTGACCCTTCTTTGCATCACGTAACTCAATGTCATCAAGGTCGGAGAGGCTGATCATTGCGGTGCGGCGTACTCCGCCTGCAACGACGCACTCACCAATTTTGCAGATGATGTCATGCACATCAATAGGGCGCAAGCGCCGGCCTTGGCGACGTAAAATCTTTTCGCGTGCAAACTCCAAGAGTGAGCGTAGTGGCTCGGGGCCTGAAGCTTTGCCACCCATGACCTTTAGCCGTGTGCCGGCAGGTCGCACGCTCGAGAAATCAAAATCAACATCTTTGCCGCTATACCACGTTTGCAAACCCAAAGTAAGCGCGTCACACCAACCCTCTTTAGAGTCGGCGACCATATGTGTCGGCAACTTCTTTTTTGATTGTTTTTGAATTTGAGGGAGCTGCTCGACGTTTTGGCTCTCAACCGCAAAACCGACACCGCAGCCTTGCATCGAAAGATACATAATTTCGGCAAAGTCGGTGAGTTTAGTGGGGGCTATGAAGGTGCAATTGTACGCACAGGTATTGCAGCGGCGTGCTGCTTCGCCTGCAAATTGCATGAGGCGCATCGATGGCATCACCTCTTGGCGCAAAATAGCATCACGTACTTCGTTATACTCCGCATCGCTCAGTTTCTCACCCAAGTTTTCACGCATGAATGCGATATAGCGGTCGACCGTCTCGATCCATGTCTCGCGGCGATTTTCAGACTCTATCCAGCGTGCATACGTGCGCAGGTAGACAAACTCACCCAACGGATTACCACCGAAATATTGTTTGCTGGCGGTCGCCAATGCGCGTAGGCGCTCAGGCACCTCACCTTGCACGTAGCGCATCTTTGAGCGCTCGGCGCGGTAGAGGATGTATGCCTTGGCGGTAGCGGGGAAGTCGTGTGCCATGAGTTCGCGCTCTACCTCGTCTTGCACGCCTTCAACCGTTGGTGTGAATGATGGGTTTTCGGTAAGCGATTCTTCAAGATGTGTCGTCACCGCATGCGCCACCTGCTCAGGAGCTCCCTCAGTAAACTCCCCCGCAGCCTTCATTGCTTTGCCAACAGCAACAGCGATTTTAGTGCTATTAAAAGGTACCCGTGCACCATCGCGTTTCAAAATGGCTTGCAATGCGGGTTGCTGTTTTAGCTGCATATATAAACTGTGTTACATTGATAAATGTCTACTTATGATACTCATAGACAAGTATCTATGAATCCGCAGCCACGAAAAAAGATGGGGATAAGGACCCCGAGAACAAAAAAAGAGCATGGTAAAGAGTTGACGCACGCTCGCCCCAGTTGGGTAGCGAGCGGCGAGGAGGAGCTCTGCCCCGAGTGTTTTAAGGTGGTCGGGGATCGCACACGATACAAGGTTGTGTGTATGCTTGGTAAAGAGCCGACAGGGCTTAATGTAAAGCAACTTACTGAAAAGCTACAGCTTAAACAGCCGACCGTGACCCACCATCTTAATATTCTACGATCAGTTAATGCGGTCGCCTCTGCGGACCTGGGGCGCCAGCGTGTGTATACGCTCAATCGGGATGCTCACTGTTTTGAGGACTGCAAGATCCCGTACGCCTAAAGTTGCAAAAAATAGAAAGGTGTGTTATTACAGAATTAGGTATGAGAGTTCACTTTGGGGTGTGCTGCAAATCGCCGTAAGGCGTTTGAACCCCAGAGTGAGGCCCGGAGTCTGGAGTACCCCCCACTCCAGCTCCGGGTTTTGCCTCAGGTGTCGGTGCGCCTTTCGTAGTGAGGTGTTTTGTAGGCTTTGCAGCAGTTTTACAAGATTCCTCTGTCTACGGCCCCCTGACTGGTTTACTGCCGGCGCATGCGCCGCGTAAACACTAACAGTCAGGGGTTTCTTTTTGCCAAAAAAACTGAGCTATACTATCTGTATGTTGTTTCTTAAACTATACGCCACGGCGCTGACGACGTTTCTTGTGCTCGACGGGCTCTGGATCGGGCTGCTTATGTCAGGATTTTATAAACGCCAATTAGGTTTCCTGTTTGCTGACAAGGTAAGTGTTTATGCTGTTGTGGCCTTCTATCTTATATATGCTGCGGGTTTGGTGTTTGTTGTCATTGAGCCGAACGTAGGCAGTTCGCTCACGAAAGTCTTTATGGTGGGGCTGGTTGTCGGGCTTATGGCGTATGCAACCTATGACCTCACCAATCAAGCAACGATAAAAAATTGGCCCTTTGTTGTTACAGCGATTGACTTGGCGTGGGGTGCGCTCGTGACTGGTGTCGTTTCTGTCGTAACGGTCATGGTTGCGCGGTTTTTTTCATAGCTATGCGCCCACAAGGTGGATACATACTGCTTCTCGTGCTTCTTCTAAGCGTTGTAATGGGTGCGATGCTCATGCTCTATGGGTATTCATCATTGCTTGCCCCGGCACACACTGTGCCAAGAACGTCTTCGAATCAATTGCAAGACCAGCCTAAGGTGGGCACCCCACAAACATCGCCAATAGTACCCATTCAGGAGGCTCAGCAAGTAAAAACCATTGTTGAAACTCAGCAACAACTGCGGGCTTCAGATTTGCACTAGGTATGCATACTATGCAGGTGAACGATAGGATGCAGCGTGGGTATCACTATATCTGTAGTGCCCCGGTCGGGAAAAAGTTTGACCCTCGCTTTAGACCAGACCTTACCCCAAAAGAGATGCTCGCGCTCGGGGTGTTTGGGGGCGTGTATCTACGCGACTGTACCAATGAGTTTCCCGCATCGTGGTTTTCAAAGGCTAAGCTGCAGAAAAAGGGAGTATATACACAAGACGCATCACTAAATTTATTTAAAGTACGGGCCAGCCAACCTCTGTCTGAGTGGCGCAAAAAGGGATGGATTCACAAAGACGATCCTCGCGGATGGTTCCAGTGGTATTGTCGCTACTATATGGGGCGGCGCGGCCCCGATGATGAACGTCAGATTACACGCTGGATGCGCATGACTCGTCACGTAGCGCAAATTCAAAAAAACTGTCGAAAGGGGGATTGGACATGCCATCCCAAGCAGCGCCAAGCTCTTTTGCATTGGGCGTACGACAGTCGCACGCTCTAAAACGTTGATAACTGGGCATCGATTGGTCTTTTCATTGGTATCGTTAGGGTATGACGCAAGAACAACCAGCGCAGACTAATGCGCAGCCTCCGGTGCCCCCTCCCCAAACGCCTGTGCCAGTGCCTACCCCTACACCTACACCAGCAGTACCACCTCCCACTCCCGTACCGCCACCTAGAGCGGTACCACCAGTGCCGCCACAGGTTGCTGCGCAGCCGCTGCCTAAGGCGGCCGTTGAGGTGATGCCAAAGGCGGGCGCTACACCACCGCATGGTTTTGCAGTCTCAAAAAGTCTCTTGTTTGGCGGCATAGCTGGGCTTGTGGTGGTCTTGGCGGTTGCAGGTACGGTGTATGCCTATGTTGAAAAAATAGGTCCGTTTGCACAAGTGCCGTATACCCAAGACAATCTTTTGTCGGGCCTTTTGCAGTCGTTTAGCAAGATACAAAGCTCTTCCTATACACTTTCAGGATCGGTGGCGGTAGGGCCTCGAGACCCTGATGCAAAACCTTTTACACTCACCATACCTAATGCTGCTGAGGTTGAGGAGCAGTATCGCAACGATGTTAAGCGCACAGAGGATGTCTCTACCATGATGGGTATACTAAAATATGCAAAAACATACCCACGTACCATAGGGGGCATTGCAAGTGCGAACACCTCAAAATATTATGCGTCATCCTTTGCGACTACCGACCCAAAGACGCGCCAACCCTACGGATATGTAGTAGCCGAAGATGGTAAAAACTTTGCCCTCACTGTCTCGTTTGAGACTAATGACGCTATCAAAAAAATTAGACAGTCGTATGATTTTAGCTCCTCAACCACACAGATAACCGGCAATACTGTCATCTTCACCAAAGATAGCCCGTACTACATATACCTCTCTCATACACCACCAAAACCGTTCTTAGTGCAATTAAGTGACTTGGTACGCATGGCACCAAGCGAAATGCATGCCAAGCTCTCGGTAGGTGCACAGAGTGACTGGAGCAAAAAAGATGCTGATTGGAAGTTTAACGCTAATGCGACCGCAGACTTTGGCGACTTGAGCTTTAAAATTGACTTTGATGCACTCCGTACAGATAGTTTGTACTATGTGCGCCTCAACAACATCCCGAGCATCTTTGGCAGCTCGCTTGCAGCCTACAAGGGGACGTGGATCAGTATTGATCCCGCCGCAACCTCGACACAAGAGGGGCTTGGCTATTCATATAGCTCATATGTGAAAAGTCTCTCAAGTAATGAGTCAGAGTATAAGAAGAGTCGTGAGGAGGCCGTGCAGTTTATGCTCGCCGCTGTTGCTATAGCTGACAAGGAACATCTCTTGAGCTTTGGTAAGCCTCCCTATGCTGAAGTGCTCAATGGGCAGCGTGTCTATCGGTATGACCTTTCGTTCAACAAAGAGTCGATCCTTGCGTTTTATCAGCAGTTAGGCGTAGAAGCTCGAAAGTATCCCACTCTCTCTGGTGACACTTTGTTTGATGATCCGGGCATGGTGGAGTATCTCAAGAGTGATGCTTTTTCTCAGGTCTTTGACTATGTGTCTAAAAACACAACTCTTACTGTATGGGTAGATACAGACGGGTATCTCACAAGAGTCTCCTACGGTATGCGACTTGTCCCGCCAGACACTGCGGTGATGCTCAAAGACAAGCAGGTGAACGCGAGTATAGATTTGCTACTCACTGATATAAATACGCCGGTGCGTATTGATACGCCAACCGGGGCAAAGCCACTCCAAGAGATTATGGGCCAGGTGTATACAAATCTGTACGAGTACGACAAGAGTGTTAGCACGAGTACAATAAAGGGAAAATAGTGTATACTAGGGGAGTACATTTATTTGTAGGTAATTTTTGACTATGGCAAAAGAAAATAAATTTATGGCACCTAAGCAGCTCTCAGAAGAGCTCGAGGCGGTAGTGGGTAAAGGCCCCATGCCGTTTCCTGAGGTGGTAAAAAATTTGTGGGTATACATCAAGAAGCATGATTTACAGGATCCAAAGAACAAGCGCTCCATCGTTCCAGATGAAAAGCTTGCAAAAGTATTTGGCTCAAGCGCCCCAGTTAACATGATGAAGATGTCGGGTTTGGTGTTTAAGCATCTTTCCTAATCTGGTGTCTCAAAAGTAGGGTATACTTATAATCGTGCCCCGTATAGCATGCGGTGTTTTAGCGGCAGTGACACTCTGGGCGGCGCCACTTATGGTTGCGCAGGCTCAAACCGCTGATACCAACCAACCAACAACACAAAGCATAGGTGCGCAAACCGATACGAATCTAAGCGCATTTGACCCGTATAACCCCGACCACGTCGAGGGTAGGGTGCGTGCCTATTTTGCCGATATTCCTATCATGGTTGAAATTGCAAGATGCGAATCGGACTTTCATATGTATGACGAGTTTGGCAACCCTCTCTATGGTGGTACTGGCGGCATGGTGGGCGTTTTTCAGGAGGCAGCTGCCCTACATAATGACGCCGCTAAGGATCTTGGGCTTAATATCAACACGCTTGAAGGTAATTTGGCTTATGCGCGCCACTTGTATGAAAATCAGGGTTTGGCACCGTGGTACGCCTCTGCAAAGTGCTGGAGCCCAATTAAGACGACTCTACAGCAAGGCTCGGTAGGTAAACAGGTGGTGCTTTTGCAGAAGATTCTTAATGCCAACGGTTTTGTCATTGCTGAGGATGGTCCTGGTGCGCCAGGGCAAGAATCTACAACCTTTGGGCCTATGACTGTAGACGCTGTCAAGCGCTTTCAGTGCACCATGGGGATAGTGTGTAAGGGTACGCCACAGTCAACTGGCTACGGTATGGTCGGACAAAAGACTCGTATGGCGCTTTTGAAGTTGGATGTCCACACAGCTCTTGCGGAGCCGAACAGTTTATCTGTGCGCTAAAGTGTGCGATAGTGTTTGCGTGCGATATATAAAAATATTTTTCTATATACTCGTCGGCATTTTTGCCGTCATCGGCCTCGTCTTCACGGCGGTGTTTGTTGCTATGCGCTTTGGGCTTCTGAATGTGCGTGGTTCGATTCAGTCTCGTAACGACTTTTTTTCGCTTGCATCAGGTAAACCAGTCTTAAGTGCCAGTCATACTCCCTGTATCGACCCAACAACAAAGGCATGCGCATGGTCGCAGACACCCGAATGGGCGGTTATAAAGGCAGGGCTCACCAAAGATGCGCCAGTGTTGCAAGATGTAAGCTTTAAAACGGGTGTGCCCGAGAGGCTTATTGCTGCCGTGGTTGTGCCTGAACAAATGCGCTTTTTTACCGCTGAGCGAGAAATATTAAAACGCTACTTTGAGCCGCTAAAAATACTCGGCTCGCTCTCACAATTCTCACTTGGCGTTTCAGGTATTAAGCAAGATACTGCAAGAACTATCGAGATGCATGCGGCGAGCACTACGTCGCCGTTTTACCCCGGGGCCGGCATGAGTGAACTTATAGCCTATGAGCCGGGGGTGAACCGAGACACGGCGCTCTACGACCGGCTCACTGATGAGCATAATCACTATTACTCATACCTCTATACGGCCCTGTTTATTAAAGAGATCGAGGCCCAGTGGGAGCGCGAAGGGTATTCGATTAGTCAAAATCCAGGAGCAATCGTAACGCTTTTTAATGTTGGTTTTCATGCGTCACGCCCTAACGCTAACCCCCAGTTAGCAGGGGCCACGATTGAAACAGGCAATTCTTCATATACCTACGGGGAGCTCGGTCAGGATTTTTATGATTCAGCGGAGCTTAGCGATATATTTCCCCACTAAATGGTAGTGGTGCTATAGTAATGGGTATGAAAAGCATTGTTCACTGGTTTGATAAGCTAGAAGATCATATCCGCGCACGGTTGAGCCATTACCCGATCATATACTCACTTATCGGTGGCGTGGGTATAGTGCTGTTTTGGAAGGGGGTGTGGGAGACCGCAGAGCTCACTATCTATCTCCATGGACCAGCGTCAATCCTGCTCGGGGTTATCATTATGCTTACCACAGGCCTCCTCGTATCCTTTTTCATCGGGGATAATATTATCCTCTCAGGCATCGCTCGCGAAAAAAAGTTGGTCGAAAAAACAGAAGCAGAGGTTCTTGAGGAGCACGCGACCCTCGCGGATGTGATGGAGGCGCTCGAACACATGAATACAAAAATGGAGCAATTTGCTCGCAAACACAACCATGAAAAGACACATTAAGCGCACCGCGATCCTCGTTCTAGCCTGTGTATGTCTGCTGCTCGGGCTTGCAGGGCTAGTACTCCCTATTTTGCAAGGAGTACTCTTTTTGGCTGTTAGTTTGGTGCTCTTTCCTATACTATCGCCAACTATTGGCACATGGGCTGAGACACATACTCGTAAATATCCAAAGGTGCATGCAGTGGTGAAGAGAGTTGAAGATTGGTTGCGACGTGTTATTGGCGAGGTGTAGTACTTGCCGGCGTCTCAGTGGTATAGTACTGCCATGAAGATACGAGGAATTAGTGCGCGTGAGATTCTTGACTCTCGCGGGACCCCAACTGTTGAGGTGGTGGTGACGCTCGAGGATGGTGTCCAAGGGACTGCGTCAGTACCATCAGGAAAGAGTACCGGTTCGCGCGAAGCACATGAGTTGCGCGATGGTGAAGCGCGTTTTGGGGGCAGGGGTGTGCGCAAAGCGGTCGCTGCGGTTGAAGGTGAGATTCTGAATGCACTCAAAGACAAAGACTTTTCGCAGCAAGAGCTTGACCATGTGCTCTGCGAGCTTGATGGAACGCCAAACAAGTCGAGACTTGGCGCAAACGCTCTATTGGGAGTGTCGCTCGCATGTGCACGCGCAAGCGCGCTCTCTCAGGATGTGCCCCTATATCGCTATATCGCAGCGCTCGCCAAGACTACGCCGCGCATGCCGCAACCTTGTTTTAATATCATCAACGGCGGTGCACATGCTGACAGTGGTCTCCATATACAAGAGTTCATGCTCATCCCTGCGGGGGATAGTGTTGTGCAGAAGATTGAGCGCGCTGCAGCAGTGCAAGAGGTTCTCTATAAGCTCATCAAAGCTCGCGGCCTAGCGACGGGCGTGGGAGACGAAGGTGGTTTTGCACCTATGCTGCCAAGCAACGCGGCAGCGCTCGACCTGTTGGTTGAAGCAATAAACACTGCTGCTGTTGAGGCGCAGTTTGGGATCGATGCGGCAGCAAACTTTTTTTACAAAGACGGGCTCTATGAGATTGATCCGCAAGAAAGGCACGACCGCACCGAACTGCTTGCGTGGTATGAGGAGTTGGTTGCTAAGTATCCCATCGTTTCCCTCGAGGATCCGTTTGCTGAAGATGATTGGGATGGGTTTGTTGCAGTTACTAAAGCGCTTGGTGAAAAAATCCGCATTGTGGGTGATGATTTGCTCACGACCAACCCTGTGCAGATACAATTGGCGGGCGAGCGCCGTGCCACCAACACAGCACTCATTAAGCCAAACCAAATCGGCACCCTTTCTGAGGCGCTCGACGCGTGCACAAAAGCGCGTGAGAGTGGTATGATGCTGTTTGCCTCGCACCGCTCAGGGGAGACAAATGATGACTGTATCGCTGACTTTGCAGTTGGTGTTGGTGCAGAGTATCTAAAAGCGGGAGCGCTGACGCGCGGTGAGCGAGTCGCAAAATATAATCGTTTAATTGCTATAGAACAAGAATTGTCATGAGTACCCGTCCTGCGCTAGTTGTCACTATTGGGCCTGCATCAAGTGGTCGCGAAACTTTTGTAGCGATGGTGCATGCGGGGCTCGATATCGTTCGTTTTAATTTTGCATGGTCGACCAATGAAGAGCGTGCAGCGCAAATCGCTATGGTCCGTGATGTTGCCCGTGAGCTTGGCCGAGAAATAAAACTTTTGCAAGATTTACCTGGACCTCGCGTGCAAACCGGTGCTTCACATACCTATGATCAGTCAGTCGAAACACTGCTAACAGAGGAAGATGAGCGCTCCATTGCTTTTGGAGTTGAGCAGCAAATAGAGTATCTGGCGCTTTCTTTTGTGGGAAATGCAAAAGATGTCGAAGATGGTAAGGCGCTTATCAAAAAATATAACGGCACACAAAAAGTAATTGCGAAAATTGAGCGTAAGGTAGCGATCGACCATATCGATGAAATTTTGGCAGCTGCAGACGGGCTTATGGTGGCACGCGGCGACTTGGGTAGCGAAGTACCGCTTGAAGAGATCCCTTTTATCGAAAAGATGCTTATAGAGAAAGCGAACGCTGCTGGTAAGCCTGTTATTGTGGCGACTCAGATGCTTCTTTCAATGACGGAGTCACCCACGCCCTCACGCGCTGAGGTGACCGATGTTGCCTGGGCGACCCTCTTGGGGGCCGACGGCGTTATGCTTTCTGAAGAAAGTGCGAGCGGGAAGTACCCCACTGAGGCAGTGACCTATCTGGGTAGGATAGCTGCCCGTGCGGCTGAACATGCGCAAGAGCGCACTATACTACTATCATGATGGGGAAACTATTGTTGGCGCGTCATCATGAGTCTGAATGGAACAAGAAGGGTCTTTGGACCGGCTCGCGTGATGTACATCTCACGCAGTATGGTTTTGATAAATCAGCTGAGATGGGCAAGCTTATTGAAGATATCCCGTTAGGAGCGGCATTCGCATCTATCCAGGTGCGCTCTATAGAAACGCTCGCCTGTATGCTCGAGGCGCTCAACATTAATGTCGAGAGTATCCCAGTGGAGTACAACAAAGCGCTCGACGAGCGTAATTATGGTGACTATACGGGCAAAAATAAGTGGGAAATGGAGAAGCTGATAGGTACTGAAGCGTTTGACCATATTCGCCGTGACTGGGACTGCCCGGTCCCTAATGGTGAGACGCTCAAGATGGTCTATGAGCGTGCGGTGCCGTACTATCAAGAAAAAATAGTACCGCTGCTTAAAGAAGGAAAGAACGTGCTCGTAGTATCCCACGGTAATGCGCTGCGAGCGCTCATGCTGCATATCGAATCTATGCCGCACGAAGATGCCGCAAAGCTTGAAATGTTATTTGGCGGTATTGTTATATATGATCTCACTGAGGAGGGGCATATGGTACACAAAGAGGTGCGCCAGGTTCACTCTGAGGTTAACGCATAATTTGTATGAAATTGTTGTATTGCACCAAGGTGGCAGATGAAGAGCGTGTAGTGCGTGAAAAATTGAATGGTTGGGATAGTGTATTTTCAGAGGCGTCGGTTGTGGAGTTGCAGGCAGATAGTGCTGTTGAGGCACTCAGCGTATTTGTCGACTCAGGGAAGGTGGACGCGGCCGTGATGGACAAGTTTCCTGCTCTCAAACTCATCACCACACGCTCAACCGGGTATGACCATATTGACCTTGCTGAAGCACACAAGCGAGGTGTTGTGGTGTGCAATGTGCCCGCCTATGGTGTACATACGGTGGCGGAATTTGCGTTTGCACTTTTACTCGCACTTTCACGCAAGGTGGTACAAGCACACGAGCGCATGCATAGCGCGGTGCCGTTTAACCAACAAGGACTCACTGGTTTTGATTTAAGCGGTAAGACTATTGGTGTTGTTGGCACCGGGAGTATAGGTTTTCATGCGGTAAAAATTGCTACTGGTTTTGGTATGCGGGTACTTGCCTATGATGTGGTGCAGAACGAGCGTGTACTGGCACTGGGTGCACAGTATCTACCACTGCAAGAGCTGCTCAGCCAAAGCGACGTGGTGACACTCCATGTCCCGTATATGCCGCAGACACACCATTTGCTTAATCGCGAGGCACTCTCGGCGTGTAAGCGCGGCGCGTACCTCATTAATACAGCGCGCGGCGCAGTGGTAGACACCGATGCTCTTATTGAAGCGCTCGATGCCGGTATCCTCGCTGGGGCCGGCCTTGATGTGCTTGAGAATGAAACCGAGCTTATTGAGTCCACAAAAAAACTACTTGCACATGAGCGTGTTCTCCTAACGCCACACGTTGCGTTTGATACTGCGGAGGCGGTGCAACGCATTCTCGATACCACCATAGAAAATCTCGAGCATTTTGTGGCAGGGACTCCTGTTAACACTGTCGCTCTAAAAGCAGCCTAACGCGAAAAACTGGTGCTATAGTTTTGGTATGTGGAGTCGCTTCTCATGGCGCATGCTTTTTGCAGGTGCTGTCGTACTGCTTGCAGTTGGAATTTTAGGATGGAAGGAGTTTTTTGGTGTCGATATTTCAGATCTTGAGGTAGTGGTGGTCCATCCGCAAGAGTATGTGCAGCATGTGGCAATCTCAGGTGATGTAGTAGCTGCACAGACCTCTGATCTTGGATTTGCACAAAGTGGTCGCATTGCCCACGTGTATGCCCTTGTGGGCGAACGAGTGCGGGCAGGGCAACGTATAGCAGAAATAGATAATAACGACCTCCGGGCCCAGTTGCTCCAAAAACAAGCAGCGCTTGAGAGTGCTCAAGCTAATTTATCTCAGCTGCAAGAAGGAACTCGGCCCGAAGAAATTGCTGTCACGAGGGCACAAATCGCAAGTGATCAAAGCGCTCTCCAGCAAGCAAACCAAGGAGTGCTCAACGCAATACAAACCGCGTACACAGTGAGTGATGATGCAGTACGAAATAAACTCGATCAAGTTTTCTTAAATCCAACGACAGCAAATATTGATTTAGTCTTTGTAACAACACAGTCTGAACTCTCTAACACACTGAAAACAAGTCGGATAACCACCGAGCGTATGTTGGAGCGCTGGCAAGAGGAAATTGGCTCCCTGTCAGCTTCACAGGATCTTGCTGTGATTGAGGCACATGCGCAGACTAATCTTGCGGCAGTCATGCAGTTACTTACGAATGCAAACGCTGCACTTAATACTGCGGTGGCTTCAGGTGCTACTAGTGTCTCAACAATAGCATCGTACGTTGCCACTGTGGCGACAGCACGCAGCAATATCAATAGCGCCACCGCATCTCTCAGTAGCGCGATTGCAACAGCACAAGCAAGTGCTGCTCAGTTAGCGAAAGATCAGAAAACGCTCGCGCTCCAACTGGCAGGATCAACACCACAGGCTATAGCCCAAGCGCAAGCCAACGTAGCAGCTGCGCGTGCTGATGTAGCAGCAATGGAGGCTCAAATAGCAAAAACACAAATTATCGCGCCTTTTGATGGTGTTATAACTCGCATGGATGTGCGACGTGGCGAAATAGTGTCGCCTAATACGCCTGAGATTTCTCTACAAGGCGAAGGGGTGTTTGAAATTGAAACGTATATCCCCGAGCTCTCCATTGCAGCCGTGCAGGTGGGAGATTTTGCGTCAACGACGCTTGATGCGTATGGTGCCGACGTGTCGTTCGATGCGCAGGTGCTTCGGATTGATCCTGCAAAGACAGAGCGTGATGGGGTGGCTACCTATAAAACAACCTTAGTATTTTTGTCCCGCGACGAGCGTATCCGTTCTGGTATGACGGCAAATGTTGCTATCCAAACGACGCGTATTCCACAAGCGATGGTCATACCTTCTGGCGCTGTGTTTACACAAAACGGAGTATCGGCTGTTCAAATTCTTGAAGGAAAAACGGTGCGTACCCGTGAGGTCACTATTGCTGGTGCGGCGCTTGGAAATGTTGCAGTACTCTCAGGACTGAAGGAAGGAGACCAGGTGGTACTTTCGCCACACTACTAACTATGTTTTCACTCTTGAATATTCGGGTGGGCTGGTTTTTGGCCTGGCGGCAAATTCGGCGCTCAAGCGTGTGGACGACGAGCCTCATAATCTTTGTGATGCTGCTGACGTTTCTTAACTTGGTGGTGGTTACGGGTATTTTGGTAGGGCTCGTGCAGGGAATTACGGATCTGTACCGTCTCCAAGAAACGGGAGATGTCATAGTGTCGACACTCGATACTAAAAATTATATTGAGCAAAGTCCTCAGATTATTTCATTTATTCAAACTCTGCCGCAGGTTGAGCATGTGACAGCACGCTACATCGTCAATGGCAGTATCGAAGCTAACTACAAGACACGTACCGATCCGAATGAAAAACCAAATGAAAGTGGTGCTGCTATTGTGGGCATAGACCCGGTGGCTGAAAATGCATTTTCAGGTATTGCTCGCAATGTAGAGGAGGGCTCGTTTCTTGCGCCTGGTGATTTTGACTCTGTAGTGGTAGGCTCGCAGCTCATCGCAAAATATTCTTTCGGCGAGATACCGGGTATTCGCCCACTAAAAAACGTCGGGCCAGGTAGTGTAGTGAGGATCACCGTTAATGGTCAAACACGAGAAGTGGTTATTAAAGGTATTCTTATCGATAAAGCAAACTCACCGCTTTCTTCGCAAGTGTTCATGTCTGCTGCGCAGCTGCGCACGCTTGCAGGTCGTGACGATTACAGTGTAAATCAAGTTGCCATACGACTTAAGAAAGGAGTAGATGAGGTTGCTTTTAAAGACCTTCTTGTGCGCAGTGGTGTCGGGCGCTTTGCGAAGGTGCAGACATTTGAGCAGGCCATTCCCAACGGTGTTGAGGATGTAAAAAACACTTTTGCGGTGCTTGGTAACGCAATAAGCTCGGTTGGTTTGGTGGTAGCGTCGATCACCATTTTTATTGTTATTTTTATTAATGCGCTCACGAGGCGTAAGTTTATAGGGATTCTCAAGGGTATTGGTATTAGTCCTCAGGCAATTGAAGTTGCGTACCTTTTGCAGTCCATGTTTTATGCGCTTGTTGGCTCTAGTATTGGACTTATTATTCTTTTTGGATTCTTGGTCCCGTATATTAGTGCTCATCCGATAAATCTCCCGATAAGTAACACTGTCCTTGTTGCACCTGTTGGTGAGACGCTTTTGCGCGTCGTGCTCTTGGTGTTAGCGACACTCATCGCCGGGTATATACCAGCGCGCATGATCGTTAAAAAGAATACGCTCGACTCTATTTTGGGTCGGAATTAACCATGGCGGCACTTATCGAAACAAAAAAATTAGTAAAAGCATATAAAAGTGGTGACGGTGTGTCGACCATACTGAAAGGTATTGATTTTTCGGTTGAGCGGGGTGAGTTTGTGTCGATTATGGGTCGCTCAGGAGCAGGAAAATCGACACTCATGTACCAAATGAGTCTCTTGGATGAGCCAACAAGTGGTGACATTAGTATCGACGGCACCAACACTCGCCACATGAGCGAGAAAGAAAAGGCAGCATTCCGTCTTCGCAAGTTTGGGTTCGTGTTTCAGGATTATGCGCTTATGCCAGAGCTTACCGCTACTGAAAACATTGTGCTACCGCTTCTTATGGAGTCGTACACATTTACGCAAGCCCAGGCAATGGCTGCCGATGCTCTAACCCGAGTAGGGCTTGGGCATCGTCTACATAACGTGCCCTCGCAGCTCTCGGGTGGGGAACAACAACGAGTATCTATCGCGCGGGCTATTGCCGAGCAGCCAGAGATTTTATTTGCCGATGAGCCAACGGCGAACCTTGACCGTGAATCAGCAAAGGTGGTTATTGATTTGTTTTTAGAGCTCCATGCACACGGGCAAACGATTATTATGGTGACCCATGAAGAAGAGTATGGTCATGTGGCTGACCGTATTATACGGCTTGATGAGGGGAGTATTGTAAGTATTGAGAAGGGTGTACGCCATGCACATGCGCGCAAACAACCAACAAAGAAGCAAAGCAAGAAATAGGGTCTCGCTCATGCATTCTTACCCCTGAGACACTTGATGTTTTTGTGTTACGGCAAGGCTTCATGGTTTCTCCAGGTATTCCTAGTGACAATAGGGTGTGCACCGCTACATCATGGAGTCTCGCTTCAGCGTTTTTGGGCACAGTATGTCTGTATATGCGGCGCTCGCGTATGTGTTGATTTTTTGTGCGTGTGTCGTGCGCGTATGGTCATTCCCGGTCATTACAACTGACTACACCTATTTTGTCGCTAAATGGTTTGTCACGCTACAAGAAAACCCTGGTCTGACGGCCTTTTTGCATCCGTTTGCTGACTATGCGCCAGCCTATCTGTACATACTTAAAATACTCACCTGGTTCCCGGTGTATAGTTTGCTGAGTGTAAAAATAGTCACGTTTGTGTGCGATGCGGCGTTGGGATATGTCGTATATAAATTATTGAAGGCAACGACGACTTATCTGCACGAACAGCGCCTACTGGCTAGTGCCATTGTTTTTGCTGCGCCCTCGTTTCTTATAAACTCATCATTGTGGGGCCAGTCTGATGTGCTCTACACGCTCCCGATACTCCTTTCATTTTTTGCATTACTTCTTGAGCTGCCACTGTTTGCAGTTATATGGTTTGGAGTTGCACTGAGCGTTAAGTTGCAAGCCGTATTCTTTTTGCCAATCCTGATTGGCTTTTTATGGCACAGGAGGCGTCTCTATGAACTAGTGCTCGTACCACTTATATACATGGCGTTTGCAGTGCCCGCACTCGTGGGGGGTGCGGCAAGCAGCGATGTGTTGATGGTGTATCTGCATCAATCAGGAGAATACACCTCCCTCAACGTCTCATCGCAGTCACTGTTTGCCTTTACCGATGGTGTACAGCTCACTAGCCAAGTTCAAGCAGTACTCTTTTGGTGTGGTATCAGTGTGGCATTGCTGGTGGCGCTTTTGGGTGCGTGGTTGGTTACGCATGCGAAGAAGCCCTATGAGTATGTACACAGTGCGCTTGTGGTGGCGCTGCTCCTGCCATTTTTCTTGCCGCGTATGCATGAACGATATTTTTATCTTGCAGATCTTTTCGCACTTCTGTATGCATTTTACCAGCCACGACAGTGGTTCGTTCCTCTTGTTGTTATAGGCGCTTCGCTCTTGGCATACATGCCGTTTTTAAGTGGTCAGGTTGCTATTTTTGCACCAATTACCATTGATCTGCGAGTACCTGCAACTATGTTGGGAATCGTTGGTGTGTATCTGGTGGCGCGCAGCGCTTCACAGTGGCGGTTGCATGCGGTACCGTAGAGAGTATGCACACCACACTTGTTCAAAAACACACCATTGCCGAAGGTACTATGATTTTTTATTTTGCAAAGCCGCAAGAGTTTACCTTCACTGCGGGGCAGTATATCGACGTCACTCTCATCGACCCGCCCGAAACCGACGCTGAGGGGAACACGCGCTCGTACTCTATCTGTGCAGCGCCGCAAGAAGAGATGTTGGCAGTCGCAACACGTATGCGCGACACTGCATTCAAGCGTACGCTGGCCGCGCTCCCTCTGGGCACAGAAGTTTCCATTGAAGGACCTCTCGGCTCTTTCATGCTGCATGAAAATGCTGCACGACCGGCAGTGTGTATTGCCGGAGGGATCGGTATCACCCCATTTCGCTCCATGTTACTGGATGCTACAGCGCGCAAAGTGGCACACCAACTAATACTCTTATATGCAAACAGACGACCCGAGGACGCGGCTTTTTTAGATGAGCTACATGCGCTGAAGGAAAAGAATAGTAATTTTACGTTCGTCCCCACTATGTCAAACATGGAGCACAGTGCCAAGGAGTGGCAAGGCGAGCGCGGACACATTGACGAGGCTATGCTTGAGCGGTATGTGCCGCGCACTGGTGCGCCTATCTACTACCTGGCAGGCCCTCAGGGTATGGTTACTGCAATGCGCCAGGTGCTTACCCGCATAGGGGTAAGTGCTGACGACATTCGTTTTGAAGAATTTTCAGGATACTAGTAGTTGCGCGCGTTAACGATTTCTCCACCAATGCAAAAAGGGTGGGAGAGCAGAAACCATAATGATGAGGATAATAATGGGAACAACATATTTTTCTACGTCGGGGATAATAGACCCAAGATAGTATCCTAGGAGGGTTATGCCAGCGCCCCAGAGCACGCCGCCGATGATGTTGTAGCGAATAAAGGTGCTGTAGCGCATGCCGCCCACACCTGCGAGTATGGGTGCAAAGGTGCGCACCGCAGGGATGAATCTGGCAAGCACGATAGTTATCGCTCCATATTTTTCAAAATAGGCATGGGTTTCCTCTAGGCGCTTTTTCTTGAACAAAAATGAGTCGGGTCGGGTAAACAGCGCAGGACCGACATGGCCACCGAACCAGTAGCCGACCTGGTCGCCAGCTATAGCGCATACCACAATAAGTGGTACTAGTATCCAAATATTGAGTGTACCTTGAGCTGCCAAGAGTCCGGCAGCAAACAATACGCTGTCACCTGGTAAGAAGAACCCAAAAAAGAGACCCGATTCTGCAAAGACTAAAAGCCCAAGGCCGACATAGCCAAGAGAAAAAATGAGAGATAAGAAATGAGACGACATTTAGGTAAAGGCTATCCAGGCCGCTAATCCTAAGAACACCACTGCCAGCACTATAAGGACGCTATTTGCTTGGTTTTTTGATGATACCATTTTTTTACGGAGCATCCATCCAATGATGCCCGTTTCTTCCGTCAGAGGGGCTATTTTTGCGGATCCTTTGTGCGCCTTTTGTAATTCAGCCTGGATGCGAGCAAGTTCAACATCGACGTCACTCTGGGCACTCCCTGCTTTGATGCTACTTGGTTGTGCTGTGGGTGTGCCAGGGGCTGGTATTGTGGGTGTGGGGCCAGCAAGAGCGCTAAATGCAGTAGCGATATCCGCTGCATCCCAACCTGCTGTGCGCAAAGAAACCTCTATATCTGCTTTGGTGTACCCAGCGTGCAGATTGTCTTTTATGTAGGTCAGCAGCTGATCGTTTATCATGTGGTTCAGTATACTCGGATTTTTTGGCTACAAAAACATCCGCCTCAAGGGGCGGATGTTTTTGTAGGTAACTGTTCGCTATTGAACGGTTATCGTGGCTGTAGCAGATTTACCGCTTGCCTGTCCGGTAAAGGTGTACGTGTACGTGCCTGGAGTTGCTGGAGTGCTAAGCGAGCCGGTCGAGAAGCCCCCACCAAGATTCGTGAACCCTTGGGCAACTTGTGTGCCGTTGAGCTTGATCAGGACATACTCTTCGCTGCCAAAGTTGTGTCCACCAAAGTCAATTGAATTTCCTACACGGATCGTTTGGCCATTTTGATCAATTGAAGCGGGGGTGCTGGTGGCGTTCCCTGTGCCGCCGTTATTTTGATTCCCGCTCCCTGACCCAGGGTGCAGTGCTCGCAATTGCTCTTGCAGAGAGTTAATCCACATCTGCAGGTGTCCTATAGCCGCCCATAGCGCTGCAATCTCTGAGCTTTGAGGTGTTGTGCTTGCTGTATTCCCGGTGGTCGTGGCGGTAGTGGTTGCTGTATCCAAGGTTGTGAACGTGTGATCCACAGAGCTTGTCGCGTTGTAGTTAGAGTCCATCGACATGACTATGAAGTGATACAGGGTGTTTGGCTGTAGAGCACTGAGCGTCATCGCATGGTTGGTATTCAGTGTGGTGTCGAGCGCCGAATAGGTGCCATAGTTTGTCGTGGTGCCATACACAACTTGTGAGGTTCCCGGCGTACTGCTCATCCAAGAGATGGCTGCTTCCGTGCCTGTTGGTACCGCTTGTACCGCAGAGATCATGCTACTACTTGCGGTGCTAGTGCTAACGCTATTGCTGGTGTTGGTGAATGCAGCCGTTGCCAACATGTTGCTCGTGCTCCCCCTCGCGGTGACTACCGCACCAGATGTGTCAGGGTTCGACGTACTTGCTGAGGTTGTGCTGAGCGGTGGAGCGAGCAGGGACACCGAGAAACTACCGCTTTGGTTTGCTGCAAGGTAGGTGGTGTAGGTGCCGAAGGTTATCCGGACATCCTCGCCGGCTGAGAACCCCGTACCATTTGTGGTAACGAAGGTACCGGTAGGACCCGAAGCAGGAGAGAGGGATATTGTTGCCCCCGTGCTAGTGGCAGTGCTCGTGGCTGTTGTTGTGGATGGGGTTGATGTGGCGCTCGTGGTAGTGCTCGTGTCCAAGGTGTTCTGGGCGAAGCTTGGGCGTGGCAGGCTAGTGACTGTGAGCACGCCCACAACTAAGGCGAGCGCTGTTAAGAGAAGAATGCGTGTACTCATAATGGTAATTCAAGTTATTAGTTGGATAAACGGATAAAGAGGCGCACAAGAGGCGCATGTCCACTATAGAGGAGTGCCCCTGATGGGTGCGTGAATGCTCCACAGCCCCCATCTTTACAAAAGTGATTTTTTTTGCTATTATACAGCCCCATGCACAAGAAGCAGACTAAGGCTGAAAAGCCGGCAGAAAAGCGCCACACCCCTCTCTCTGAGCCCCGCAAAACCTTTCAGCAGGATGGGCACTGGATAGAGAAGCCACACCAGACCGCTATTTTGGTGTGCTCGTGTGGTAATCGCTACTTGAAGACACGACGCAACCAGCAAACGTGCTTGCGCTGCCTCTCACTGACCGTTCAATAACGGTTCCTCCTGCGGCGTATACGAAGATGGTATACTGCCAGCATGCCACAAGATTCTTCCGAACGTAGAACACCTACTCAGTATCGCGGGCTGCTCCTCGCTGCTATAGGCGTACTCATCTTTTTGCTTGGAGGGTTTGAGTTGTGGCAGTATAGAAACTCGCCATTCTTCTCCGTGCTGCTCGGGACAAAAACAGCGACAACAACAGCAACCGCACACATGCAACCTGAGCTTGTTGGTGTGGCTACCTATACGTGTAACAACGGTAAGAGTATTACCGCGCAGTTTTTTGATACCAAAGGCGCCACACAACCTGCTCTACCTGCGCAGCCACCCACGCCAACGGGCAGTGTGCTGCTCACACTCAGCGATGGCCGTACGGTTACGCTCGCACAGACTATCTCAGGCTCTGGTATTCGATACGCTAACCAGAAAGAATCTTTTATCTTTTGGAGTAAGGGTAAGACCTCGTTTGTACAAGAAGGATCTGCCCAGGAGCAGACATATCAAAATTGTGTGAGCGCAGATGCACTACCGAGTGTTACTACAACAACACCCGAGGATGATGTTATGCCCGACTCGGGCGTGTTGCCACAATAGGGTGTGGTAGAGGTTTGAGTCGCTGCCCATTGTCGTAACAAATGCTTAGCGAGGT
>JAUPWA010000041.1 GCA_030916835.1 Patescibacteria group bacterium
GATTCCAATTTTTTTTGCGGTAGCCATAGGGTATACTGGCTTTGTCCCATTTCGAAACAGTACGTATACCATTGAATCTACTAGTAAGGAAGCTGCTGGTTTGCTTCCCTTTGAAAGCCAATTTCTTGATGCCTTGGTTACCGTTGGTGGTGGCAAATTTTCTACTCAGGAGGTAAAACGAAGTCAAACAAAAGCACAAGAATTGCATAAAAAATTGCAGTTGGTAGAAAAATTACTTGATATTGAAACTGCAGATACTACTCACGCGTTTGTTGTGCGGCCAGGAATTTTTGCAAATAAGGTTGCAAGTGGTTTGATCGTGTTCGTTGTAATGATGTTCATCATTGTCCCTACGATCATAACGCAGGCACCACAAGCTCTTTTGCTTTTACTTGCCTTGGGTGTATCAGCAGCAATAGTGTTTGGTGTGCACTATATCCCACGCCTAAACAAGCGCGGGCATATCCTCAAAGAAGAGTGGCTTGGTTTTAAGATGTATCTTGAGACCGCAGAGCGCTACCGCATGCAAAATCTCACTCCTGAGACGTTCGAAAAATATTTGCCCTACGCGATGATCTTTGGTGTCGAAAAACAGTGGGCCAAAGCATTTGAAACGCTCAGTATGCAGCCGCCAACGTGGTACGTAAGTTCTAACGCAGCGCTCATCTCCACAGGCGGCAGTGGGGGGTTTAGCCCAAGCTCTTTTGCATCGGGCTTTAGCGCGAGCTTTGCCTCGTCGTTTGCTTCCTCAGGAGGAGGTGGTGCTTCAGGCGGCGGTGGAGGTGCTGGCGGGGGCGGGGGAGGAGGTGGCGGCGGTGCAGCGTGATGTTGCCCATTTAGAGGTACTCCTTTAAGCTTTGTGTATATGGCACAAAACGTTGCGGATAGAGATCGACATCGCATTGTTGGATCGTGCATAATCTACGACCAAGGTGGACGATTCCTCGCACTCAAGCGCAGACCTGATCTAAAGGTCTATCCGGGGCTTTGGACGGTGCCGGCGGGTGGTATGGATAGAGATGATTACGCGCTCTTGCCACAAACTTCACCAGATGGTTGGGAGAATCCACTTGAGATAGCGATGCGTCGTGAAATTAAAGAAGAGTCAGGTATTGAGGTTGGTTCGCTCGAAGCACTGGGACATTTTACCTTCATACGACCAGATAATATCCCTGTGTTTGGTATGCGTTTTGCAGCACCATACCTTTCAGGCAAAGTTACTATTGATCCTGAGGACTCGACCGAATTTGCTTGGGTATCCGTAGAAGATGTAGGGAAGTATGATTTTTTGGGTAGAATAGCAGATGAAATCCGCGACTTTAGTGAAAAATTAAAACAACGTTAAACCATGGCAACACTCTACACACATCAAACTGAAAATATATCCAAGACCTGGGCACTCATGTTTATATTCTTTTGTATTGTCATAGCAATTGGGTGGGGTGTCTCGTACTACTATAACGATCAAGGGATTTTGTATGTCGCCGTTGTGTTTGCGATATTCATGAATATTTTTAGCTATTGGTTTAGCGACACTATAGCTATCTCGATGGCGGGCGCAAAGCCGGCAGAGGGCCCGCAGTATGAAGATCTCAATAACACAGTAGAGAACCTTGCCATTACCGCTGGGCTACCCAAGCCAAAAGTATTTGTCATCAATGATCCTGCGCCAAATGCGTTCGCTACGGGGCGCAATGCAAGCCATGCAAGCGTTGCCGTAACCACAGGGCTTCTTGGCATGATGAACAAAACCGAGCTCGAGGGTGTGCTTGCGCACGAGCTAAGCCACATTGGTAACCGCGACATGCTGGTCTCGACCGTTGCGGTGGTGCTCGTTGGGTTTATCACTATTATCGCTGATATGTTTTGGCGATCGGCACTTTTTGGTGGCAACCGAGATCGCAGTGAGCGCCAAAACCCTGTCGTGGCGATTATTGCTGTAGCGCTCGTAATTCTTGCTCCCATCATCGCAACCCTCTTACAGCTCGCTATCTCTCGTCGCCGTGAATTTTTAGCAGACGCCTCGGGCGCACTTTTGACACGCTACCCTGAAGGCCTCGCCTCGGCGCTACGTAAAATCGGCAGTTATGCCGCTCCTATGCGCTCGGCTAACAACGCCACCGCGCACCTCTACATCTCAAACCCCTTTGGCCCCGGCGCCACCAAGAGTTTCATCACGCGCATCTTCTCAACGCACCCACCTGTAGAGGATCGCATTAAAGCTCTGTTGGGGGATAGAACAGTTGACTAAACTGCTGATTTTCAGTATAAAAATGAGGTCGCCAAACTGAGGCGATAGCACAACAAGAGGGCTCTTGCATGGCTGAAGGTTCTATGGAGGAAACAGACGCACCAAGTTCAATGAGCGTCCAACGCGGCATTGATGCGGTTGTAAAAGCTGCAGTACGTGCCGCAGCTGAAGGTCGTGCTGGCCATATGTTCTTTGGGGGTCCTGTCCCTGAGCCGCATCTGGGTACGAAGAAGCCAGCCACTCACTGAAATATATTGGCCACAGGCCAATTTCGTAATGGGGGATTTTGTATCAATGCTCGCACTACAGACTTCCGGTGATCCAAATGGACAAACGGTTCCTAGTACCAAAGCCCATGCGCCTAAAGGAAAAAAGGGGCCGAAGAGAATGACTGCTGCAGAATATGAAAAAGCTCGTACGGCAGCTATCGCGGCGAAGGCAGCTCGGAGCAGGCTTTGGCAAGCGGCAATGGCAGATCCGTCAGCGGTACTCCCAGGTGACTGGGATCATTCCCGATAGGTTCCAGTACAAAACAGGGGCAACCCAAGGGCGGGGTCTTCGGACCCTGCCTTTTTTCTTTTCAAAAACGAGATGCTCGTGTACCGTATGATGATGTAGAAGTGTTTTCCTTCTGCAACGCAGGAGGTGTCGTAAGGCGCGTCTTAAAACTAAATACAAGGAGGCGTCGCATAGCGGTCTAGTGCGCAGACCTGGAAAGTCTGTGTGGGGCAACCCACCGAGAGTTCGAATCTCTCCGCCTCCGCAAAGCAAAGAGTAAAGCGACCATGTTGTATAATGGTACAGAAAGTATGACAACAATTAATCCTTACATAAATTTTAACGGGAATGCCGAGGAGGCGTTTACGTTTTATCAGTCAGTATTTGGAGGTGAGTTTTTAAAAATTGTGCGCTTTAAAGACTTGGTGAGCGCTGAATTCCCTGTTGCAGAAAATGAGGCAAATAAAATAATGCGCATTGAATTATCTATCGGCGCAAACAGGTTGATTGCTAACGATGTCCCAGAAAGTATGGGGCGAGTAAACGAAAACGAAAATAGATCCAAGATAGCTATACGTGCTGAAAGTAAAGAGGAGGCAGACAAATTATTTAACGGACTTTCGGCGGGAGGATCAGTCGAGATGTCTATGGGAGAGAGCCCTTGGGGTACATATTTTGCAATGTTTAGAGACAAGTATGGTATTGAGTGGACGGTTGAATTCGACGCAAAAAATATCTGATTTTGTCTTCAGTGTGCTCTGTTTACAGCCACGAGTAGTTTTGCTATAGTCCAGATACATGAACGCAAACCGATCACACGGCCACATGATGTCCACTCGCTACACGAGGAGCGGTTTTTTTGCGTCTGTATAAACTAACACACTAAGCGCACGAACAAGAAAACCCACTCCTCCTGGAGCGGGTTTTCTTTTTATCCACCCATCTATGCATTCAAAAACACCATGATTATCTTCGACTTTAACCGCACCCTATATGACCCCGAGGCGGGCGCTGCTGTGCCGGGTGCAATTGAGCTGCTCGGAGCGCTTCGCGCGCGCGGTGAGGTGCTCCACCTCGTCTCCCGCCTTGAGCCAGGCCGAGAGGATATACTCGCTTCGCTTGGGCTTGAGGATTTTTTTGAACGCGTGTCGTTTGTGCATGACAAAGAGGCTGCAATAGGTGAGAGCATGCGGGGAAGTAATGGGGCGGTGTATGTTGTTGGCGACCATTTGCACGACGAGATACGCGCAGGTAATCGGCACGGTGCAAAGACGATATGGCTGCGGCGAGGGAAGTTCGCAGAACTAAAGCCCGAGTCATTGATGGATGTGCCGTGGAGGACCATCGAACATCTAGGTGACGTGTTGAGCAGTCTCACCTGATTGACGCCTTGCTGGTGGAGTCTAGAAGCCACCAGCACGGTGTCCATCAGGACACCATAGTTCTTTCACACGCTCTATGGAGAGTCGTCATGAACACAGATGTTGTGCGGCAAACGGTCGACCTAGGGTTTGGTCGCGCCGAGCTTGAAAACTATCTGGTTGCCTGTGGCTTTTGGGCAGATGCTCGCAGGCGCACTCGGCACCAGTATGTGCTGTCTCCTAGTGCATACGCACTTTCGGCGGCGCAAGTGGCACAGATGGAGCGCCTCGCTCGCTCAACGCACGCCGCAGTAGTCGCCCTCAATCAGCATCTTTGTGAATGTGCGGCGGCTTCACATCCCTCGCGTGAACAGGCGAGGATGCTCCGACTAGCAAGTGGTGCGTCGCGCGGCCTATTGCGCCCGCAGGATACTCTTGGCATCCCGCCGGTGTTTAAGGTCGACCTTGTGCAAGATGGTCTCGGCCACTTTCACATAGTCGAAGTTGATGTCTACAATCCGCGCGGGTACGGCTACGCAGTGCTGCTTGAAAAAAGCATAGCCAATGTTCCTGGCGTGCGGCGGCTCCCTGGTGTGCAGCTGTTGGCAAAGATAGTAAAGCAGCACACAAGGAGCGATCCTTTTTGGGTGCTTGTGCCGCAGTATGAGCGCTACTACGAAGTGCACTTCGAAATTCTGTGTAGTGCACTGCGAGATTTTGGCATCGATGCACGGGTGGTTCGTGAACAAGAACTCTCGGGCATCTCGCCGGGGCTCGTGGGCACACTGCTTTCGATCCCCGACTCACTAACGAGTGCGCAACTGCGCGATACGCTATTGGCGCAGTATCGCTCAGGCGAGCTCACCGCACTCTATCCACCCGTCGCGTATCTTGGCTCCAAAGCGTACCTACCGTTCTTGCGGGCACAGGAAGGGATGGATGAATGTATCCCCGAAACGGAGCTTGTTGGGAGAAAGCATCACGAGTGGCGACGCATGCTTGAGGATGGTTCGCCATGCGTGCTCAAGGCAGCGGTGTCCTCGGGCATGAAGGGTGTGTTCTTTAGTGACACCGACCAGGCGTTTGCGCAAAACATCAATGAAGTTGGAGCCTTCAATCATGCGGCGTGGATTCTGCAACAGCAGGTGCCGCAGCAGCCGACGCAAGTTGTTGTGTTTAACGAGGCGGGTGAGCGCCATGTTGGCGACTACTATCTGCGCTTGGTCGCCTACGTAACCCAAGAGGGTGTACTCGATGTGGAGGTGACGGGCCGCCCTGACCGAAAGGTCCACGGCGCTCCAGACTGTATCCAACTCCCAGTTATACTCTCCTGACTTGTGCTTTTGCACACTAAACCCCGGGCTTCATCGCTCGGGGTTTTATTTTGCGCCACTCCATCGATTGGTCTATTGGTGCTGTTGATTTAGAATAAAGGAACCTTATGATCAAAAAATATTTCCCACATTTTTTATTAGTGTGCTATTTGGTTGAGTTTGTGGTCGCGGGTATCGCGCCGTACTCGCGCACGGTCTGGTATGTCGAGAATGGCCCCATTTTTGCACTCGTCGTGTTCATTACTATTTTGTATATACGTGGCGTGCGCTTTTCAAACACCGCCTATGCGCTCATGTTCATTCTCCCGTTTTGGCACACCATCGGCGGGCACTACACCTTTGAACGCGTGCCGTTTGATTGGTTTAATAACCTCTTTGGTTTTGAAAGAAACATGTTTGACCGCGTGGGGCACTTTGCGGTGGGCTTCTATGCGGTGCCGATCATGGAGTATCTCACAGGACGCAGACTCACCGCCCGCGCCTGGGTTGCAGCGACGTATGCAATTTTTGCTATTGCCTTTGTTGCGGTGTTTTATGAATGGATAGAGTGGTGGTTTGCGATGTGGAGTGGGGGAGGTGCTGCGGGTGCCGCGTTCTTGGGCTCCCAGGGTGACATCTGGGATGCACAAAAAGATATGCTCATGGATGTGAGCGGCGCACTCGTCTCCGTCGTCGGATACCTTTTTGGGCAACTGCTTACAAGTAAAAGTGGCAAGTAAACACTCTATTTTGTCTTAGTTGTGGCTGTGTAGTTACACTGCAAACTGGATTGCGACAAAAAGTACGAGTGCACCGACGAGCGTCATAAAGGTGGTCCAAAAGGTTGGGTGTTCGTGGTGGCTCTCAGGTACGAGGTCCGATGCTCCGATGTAGAGGAAGAATCCTGCAAAGAGTGCGAGCAGTAAACCGAGCGAAGCGGCTTCAATGGTAAAGAACATGGTGATGATGATGCCGATAGCTGGTGCAAGAGCATCAATAACTAACCAGCGCAACGCGTCTCGTAGTTTGCCACCATGGCGCACAATAACGCTCACCGTGTTGATACCATCGGAGAAGTCGTGCGTGAGGACCGCGAGCGCAACAACAGCCCCCACAGCAGGAGATACTTGAAACGCAAGCCCAAGCCCTACACCGTCAAGCAAGCTGTGGATCGAGAGCGAACCGGCGCGCACATGACTGAGTGAAGCCTTGGTTTCGTGGTCTTCGTGCGCATGGTTGTGGAGCATCAGGAGTCGGTCTAGGAGGAGATAGGTGAGGAATCCCAGCGCTACTACGCCAAGCATGGTCCCCGAGCTATATGTCGTTTCACCAAGCTCAAGCGCCTCGGGTATGAGGTCAAAAAAAGCGACTCCTATCACCGCACCGGCACTAAAGCCCAAAATAAGGTGTAGCCGATCACGCAACTTTAGTGCAAGTGCTCCGCCTGCCATGGTGAACAAAAATGCGAGAGCGCCGAGCGCTAGAGGATACATGTCTGTATTATAGCACAATAAAGAGTATTTTTCAATCATGAGCAGCGCTTTGCTTGTTTGCTATACTATGCGTACTTTACGAGTAACAATCTGTAAACACTATTGCATATGGTAGGAGGTAGCTATGGTGCTGTTATTGTTGCGTCGCTTGTCGCGATGTTGATCGGGTGGGTGTGGTATATGCCAGGGGTTTTCGGCAGTCGTTGGATGCGCTTGCGTGGCGTAAAGGTGCAGGGTGATATGAAAATGCCCGCAAGCGACTTATTTGTTGAGTTTCTCTCAACCTTGGTGACCGTGTTTGTGATGTATGTGCTGATTGTAGCTTTTGGCGCTTTTAACGCACGAGGAGCTCTGCAACTCTCTCTCATGGTGTGGCTTGGGTTTTATGTTACGGCGCTAATAAGTGAAGTTGTGTGGGAGAAAAAACATTTTGGCGTGTTTCTTATCAATGCAGGGCAGCGACTCGTGACCCTTATCGTTATCGCACTCATTCTCGCGCTTTGGTAGGTATGCGGCAAAGCAAAACAAACTTCTTGCTATGTAGTATTGCTCTGGTTGGTGTGGTGCTTATCTTGGTGGTGGTTTTTTTGCTACAGCGCACAGAACCGCAATCTGCTATACCAAAAACACCCCCAACAGCACCTAGTGGACAATCTATGCTCCCAATAAAAACAGTAACCATCGGTAGTACGACACTTCTCGTTGAAGTGGCAACAACGCCTGAGCAAGAAGAGCGCGGACTGTCTGGCCGCCCTGGTTTAGCGGAGGGTACAGGTATGGTATTTATCTTTGAC
>JAUPWA010000042.1 GCA_030916835.1 Patescibacteria group bacterium
AAAGAGAATGCCAAACGTTCGCAATGTTCGCGAGCTTTGGTATCGGCTAAAAAAGTTGCGCATCACGTCGTCTCTGTATACTACCAAACGGTCTGCTGATGCGAGGATGGGTAGTTGTTTCATGGCGCTGCCGATCGGCACAAATCACGTATACTGATACAGTATGTGCAGACCGATCTGATACTTTCATGAAGAAGCATACTCTTATTGGTGTGGTCGTAAGTATGGCACTTGTTCTGGTTGCAAGTGCGGTAGTGCTCGTGGGGCTAGGGCGTGCGCCGCTGTGGGACTATGACGAAGCGTCATATGCACAGATTACCCACGGTATGCTCGCGCATCAGGCGTGGATATCGCAACAATACTTTCACGGGCCCTTTTTAGAAAAACCTCCTTTGTATGCCTGGTTGGCGGCAGGGAGCGCTCGCATGTTTGGAGAGACTGAGTTTGCACTGCGGCTACCATCAGCGCTTGCTGCTGTAGCGCTTGTTGCAGCGACCATCGCGCTTACCTTTGTGCTCACTGAAAGTGTGCTTGCGGCCGTGTTTGCTGGTTGTGTGCTTCTTGGTTTGTCACCACTATTTGAGGCGGCGCGGCAGGTGCGCATTGATGTGTTAGTGACGCTCTGGATAACGCTTGCCGCATGGGCAGCAGGGCAGGGGGTGCGCAAAAAACGCTACTTCTTGCTCTACGGGATACTGCTTGGGTGTGCGGTGCTCACCAAGGGAGTCATTGCATTTTTTGCACTCGCTGCACTACCGCTCTTGCTGTGGTGGTATGGAGCGCTGCGCCTCCTGCGCACACGCGAGGTGTGGGGCGGCATGGCACTCGCGCTCCTTATTGCACTGCCGTGGCATATCATTGAGTTTGTAACCTATGGCAAACGATTTTGGCAAGACTATGTCGTTTTTAATATAACGTCCCGGGTTCGCAGCGACCTTTTTGAGCTCGCCCCCACAAGCAACCGAGATTATATATGGTACCTCGCGCACTTTGCACTCCCGTGGACACAGGTGCTTGCTCTAAGCGTGGTGCCGCTTTTGGTGTGGTGGCGCGAGGTGCCGGCGCGCATGCGCGCAGCAATCGGTTTTGGATTGAGCATGGTTACTCTGGTGCTGTGTGTATTTTTTGCCTCGGCAACCAAAGCGCCAACGTACCTCATGCCGCTATACCCATTTGCCGCACTTGTGCTCGGGAGTATGTTTGCAGTGGTGTATGCGCGCGTGCGCGGGGGAGTGCGTGTCATTTTTTGGGCTTTGGGCGGGTTGCTTTTTGTACTTGGGGTGGGTGCAACGGTATACAATAGCCACCATCTCAATACTCGCTACTTTGGGGTGGCTGACGCACTTGCGCAGGAAGAGTATGCGATAGCCCCATATGTTGCGCAGCACACTGAGGGTCGCTGGCTCGTGTTTGGCGGGTATCGTGAGTTGGGCGCGATTATGTACTATGCCCATCGATATGACCCAGAGGATCTCACCAGCACCTCAACGCTGCAGGTGGGCGACCTAGTTCTCATGTATCAAGCAAAGCACAGTGCGTTTTTTGGGCAGTATCCCGTCTCGACGGTTGCTCTTTTTGATGGCGAGCAGCTCACGCTCCTTGAAGTTGTGTCAGAGGATTAGTATCATACGTTCTTGTATGGGAAAATTTACATTGGTGCCGCGCAAACTGGTGGTACGACGCTCGAGCGCGGGGTTGGGTCTCTACACACAAGAGCCGATTGCAAAAGGCGCTTGCATTATTGAATATAAAGGTCGCGTGCTTAGTAAAGAAGAGGAGGAGACTATCACAAGTCAATATCTTTTTGAAGTTTCAAAGACAGTAACGATAGATGGTAAGGATCGCTCAAACACAGCGCGCTACATTAACCACTCGCACCGTCCAAACTGCGAAATTGAAATTTATAAGGGCCATGTGTATGTGATGGCAAGGCGCGCTATTAAAGCAGGGGAGGAGCTCTCCTACGACTACGGCAAGGAGTTTTATAATGAGTACATCAAGCCCAAGGGGTGTAAGTGTGCAAAGTGCCGGCCAGAGTTGCATGCGGTTTCGACAGCATAAACATGCTGTGTAAGTAAAAGGCCCCGCACAGGGCGGGGCAGAGTCTACTGAAATACTGTTCAGGCTATTAGTGTTGCTCGCCTGACGGCACGCTCTTCGCGCATGGTCTTGATGAGGCGCAACTGTTTCTTTAGTTTGAGAACTTCCTCACAGTCACCCTCTGTGGGCTCTGGGTTATGTTCGATAGCGCGGCGTAATTGCCCCAAGAATCGGCTCATTGCGTCATCATACGCACCAATAGCTTGCGCAAGCTCGTCGCTGTTTGCCATATGTCCATGCGTGCCACTCATGAGTACTACCTTTCAAGTGCAACCGCTCCTTACACTACCGAACGCAAACTGAAGATGTAATTAAGGAAGTATTGACAATCTCATTATTTTAAATGATAATGTTTTTGCATCCACTTTGGAGAGCGTGATGTTTCAAGATCTTTCAGTAGCTGCGCAGGCAAGCGTGGCGCAGGTGGCTCATATAGTCAAAAAACATGGACTATCAAGTTTGGAAGAAGAACTCTTCCAACGGCATGTTGATGATCTTTTGCTTGCAAGCGAAGGTCATGACGTTAGCGCAGGAGAGCCGCTCCCAAGCAGAGTAGCCAGAGCGCTTGATGAGTGGGTAGAGTGGTTTGAGCGGGTATGTCGCAAAAAATAAATACTAGCGACACGGGAGGGGCACAGGATGTGCCCCTTTAAACTTTTGATATACTGCACGGTATGGATTTTATTACCGCAGCACTTATTGTTTTGGGCTTGGTCGTTTTCGAAACTATTAATTCGCTCGACAACGCCGTTATTAATGCGGAAGTCTTGAGCACCGTGAGCCCTAAGGCACGCCGATGGTTCCTTACGTGGGGTATGTTTTTTGCGGTGTTTTTGGTGCGCGGCCTCTTGCCGCTTCTTATTGTGTGGGTGGTGATACCAGGGCTTGGGTTGTGGGGAGCGCTCACGGCGACCTTTTCAAACGACCCAGCAGTGGGAGCAGCAATAGAGCACTCCGGCCCGGTGCTGCTCTTGGGGGCAGGAGTCTTCCTCACATTCCTTTTTCTCCACTGGCTCTTTTTGGAGACGAAGCGTTTTGGGTTGTGGATAGAGCGATTCTTTTTGGTGAACGGGCTGTGGTTTTATGCGACGGTCTCTATCATTCTAGCCACGGTAGTTTGGTTTTCTCTTAAAGTTGACCCAATCCTCGCTTTTGGTGCAGTGGTGGGCTCGAGTGCGTTCTTCATCGTGCACGGGTTTAAAGAAAACGCTGAAAAGGCCGAGCTCTCACTGCGCCAAGGAGGGGGTGGTCGCTCCGACGTATCGAAAATTCTTTTTCTTGAGATGATCGACACTGCGTTTTCTATCGATGGTGTGCTCGGTGCCTTTGCCTTCACACTTTCAGTGCCACTCATCCTCATCGGCAACGGTATAGGGGCTTTGATGGTGCGCTGGCTCACTATACGCAACATTGAAAGTATAAAAAAGTATGTGTTCCTTAAACACGGGGCCATGTACTCACTCGTGGTGCTTGGTGGCATCATGATAGCCGACGGCTTTGGCGCGCACATCCCCGAGTGGCTCTCTCCTATAGTGACCTTCGCTATTATTGGATACTTCTTCCTCAAGTCGCGCCGCTATCTCTTGATGCCACAGTAACCCGGGCTTCATGGACTATTTAGAAAAGTTATTGTAAAGTATACAGCGGCGTTCTTTGGATGTGCTCAATAAGAATGGTGCACCAGGCACGGCCTTTGCTAGAAGGATATTTGTTGTGGCTCAAGTGTCTAAACCTTTTTCGTACACTGACCCGCGAGTTCGGTTGTGGATCAGCGCGGATAATGCGTTGAGATTCGCGTGTGCTCCGTGGGATTTGGCGGCGCTTTGGTTGTGGCCGGTGGTTGGTTATGCCAACTGGGTCACCATCCTCTGCAGCATAGGCCCAAAAAAGAAGGAAAGTCCCACTGTGTCAGCAAGTTGATGAGGGGGGATTGATGACGGGAATCATCAAAGAGCCAAAAGACCTACCTGGCCCAACGGCTGATGATGTTGTTGTAGAGTTGGCAAGAAGGAGATTGTCTCAGCCGTTTCAAAAAAAGTGCGGTTTGCTCCGCGCTTTACTTAACGGCGAAAATGTTGTGCCGCACGATTTGGCCCTGTTTTCGGACAGTGACCTCGCTGCTTTGGCAAGAATATTCGCACGTGCGGGGCTGGCTCCGCCAACCGTACTAACGCAAATTTTCGATGGGTATGGATACCGCACAGCCGCCTAAGGGTGGTGAAACTAGGGGCCGCGGATGGGTATCCGCGGCCTTTTTCTTGCTCAACATCTTGAGTATGAGATACTGGGGGCAGGAAACGTTCGGGAGGATGAACATGGATGA
>JAUPWA010000043.1 GCA_030916835.1 Patescibacteria group bacterium
CTATGAGTGTTTCATCATGAACTACCGCAGCTTCTATGGGGCACGAGAAGCGTTGATCAAATTTGAAATTCCCAACTACAATTTCAACACGATGCGGTCTTGATAATGTTCTTTTAGTTTCAAACCTCACTCCCTTAAATCCAGAATTTCCAGCCACCCGCTCAGCAACCTCTTGGTTGTATGTTTGGGTTGTTATTTGTAAATTGTCCCAGACATTATTTAACGTATTACCATCTTTGTGGTGGACAACAAATGGTTTGGCCGTTTCAAACCCCTCAAACCCAAACACCAAAAGTCGGTGTAGGAGTATAGTTCTATTTCGGAAAGGTCCGTCAGTAGAACGACGCCCAGTCGTGGCAGCGTAAATTAAACCTCTTGTGCCGTCATGTGGTTTCACAGAACGATCGCCGACGACCAATAGTGCAGCTTCATTCACGACAGTGAATAGCCCTGGCTTTTTTAGTGAATTTAGTGGGATTAAAATTTCACCTGGTTTGAGAGCATGTAGCCGTTCATAATACTTGTCTGAAAGGCCATTTTTAGCTGCTGACGCGTTGAATTCAGTGGGCTCCGGGGAGATGCGGTGCGCCCATTCAGCAAATGAGCGCATAGGAACCTCCTGTATTTCATCCGTATCCTATTTTAGCCCAACAGCGTCGCTTTCACATCTAGAATTTTTCTAAAAGTGTTATCCTCTTTTCATTTGCTATATAGTTTGGTTATATAGCCAAGGTTTTGGCAACCAATCACTAGACCCAAAGGAGGACCTCTTGGTTAGCACTTGCTCTGTCCCTTGTTGTTGGCCAATTGGGGAGCCCGGGACACCTAGCTTTCGTTTTTGTGACGAACCTAACACACCAGGTAAACCTTTTTGTGAAAGTCATGCTCGTATAGGGTATGTGTATATTTTGCATCAAACGCTTTACCCTCAAGATGTGTGGTTCGATGACTCCAGCACCTAACAATATTTGGTGCTGGGGATTTTTCTTTTCATAAAAAGTACTCCCGCCACGAGGGCGGGAGTACTGCTACTCAGCGGCGTCTTGTAACCGAGCCGTTGTTTGGGTCGGAGCATACTGGCAAAACCAGTAGTTAACCAACTCATCGAGAGTCACCACGTCTATAACAAAAGCCATGGTGTTCCCGCATATGAGTTTTGCTCTCAATACCCCACTACATACCCAGGGCTCAAGCCTAATACGACCCAAACCCTGAGCCTGTCCCTCCGTGGTCGGCAAAGATATGCCAGACCTATTCATTAGGCAAGAAGCGAGCGCGTGCAACTCCTGTGGCAGAAAACTGAGCGTTAGCCCTCTGTACGTTATATCGACCCAGGGCGTACCGCCTACATCTTTTTCAACATGCTCATACCCAGCCACTGTGGTGGACGTCATGATGCCCTCCTGTTCCTTCCAGGTTAACTTAACTACCGCCACGCTTGTGCGTCAACACCGCAGTGTCTTACATCTCTTCTGGTGCAGGGATGCCAAGGAGTGCGAGGCCTTTGAGCATCGTTTGCTCAAACGCTTTAGTGAGGAGTAGCCCATACGTTTCATCGGCACTGCCAATAACGCGCTCTGCGGCGTACCAAGAGTTAAAGAGTGAAGCGAGTTCGGTAAGGAACGTTGTCACATAGTGTGGCTCGAGCTCGCGCGCAGCGCGGGCGACCACTTCAGGGAAATGTATGAGAGTTCGTTCGAGCGAGGAACGCTCCAACGGCAGAGCTGCAGACTCAGGGCGCTCAAGGCCGCTAGGCCAAGCTTCACCCTTCGCTAGCAGCTCAGCCGCTTCCGCACTAACACGCAGCCCCTCGGCTTCTGCTTTTCGCAGCAAAGACCGAGCGCGCGTGAGCGCATATTGCAGATATGGCCCAGAGTCACCCTCAAGCGAGAGCGACTTCTCTGGGTCAAAGACGATATCCTTCCCGCTCCCCTGCTTGAGTACTGTAAACTTGATTGCGCCAACCGCGACCTGCTCGGCAGTCTTGTTTGCATCCTTCAACTCACGCCCTTGCATCTTCTGATGCGCCCCTCTTTGCATATCGGCTAACAATGAAACTCCTGTTATGAAATTTCCCTTTCTGGAAGACATTTTCCCATCAGCAAATCGCATCATGCCGTGAGATATGTGCTGGGTCTTATTTGCAATATCCTGAACCTCGGGCAATTCTTTCGCTGCCGCGAGCATTACTTTAAAATATTCGGTCTGCTCATTTGCGGTAATGGTGATTGAGAGGTCAAGATCATTCTCTTTTTCCTCCTTTAACTCAAGCAAGCCCAAATCTTTTGCTTCATATGTCGGCAAACCTTGAGAATTCAAAAACACGCGAGTATGAAGCCCAACTTTCTCACCCTTAAACACCACAGCCCCGTCACTCATCTCAAAAACCCCATCCTTAATATGTGCATGCACTAATTTCACGCCCACGGGCCAGCTCTGACTTTCAAAAAAGAAATGCGTAAATTGCGTGCCAAGAATTCTATAAATATTTTCAAAACGCTGAAGTGAAACCTCTCTGCCCTCTTTGTATAATTTATTTATTTCATCATCGCTTCTTTCGTATATTTTTTTGTTTCTTTCTTGGATTTCAGCTTTAGCAGATTCGTCAGTTTCATATTTTTCTGCACCTAACACATACGCCATGCCCCACTTACCTTCAAGTATTGGGTTTTCCTCTGTCCCCATTTGCTGGTATCCCCAAATCGCCTTAGCGACATGCAAACCAACATCACCCTGATAATTCACCCGGATCACATTAGCTCCCGCCGCTTCGAGCGTGCGGGAAATAGCTTCACCAATGGCGTTACTCATAAGGTGCCCGATATGAAATTCTTTAAATGGATTTGGGTCGGTAAACTCAACCATCACCTTCTTGCCGGTATACAAATTATTGTTTGCCCAATCAGCTTTTGTTGCAGCCTCAGCAACCTCTTTTGTTATTACCTCTTTTGAAAGGTAAAAGTTGATGAAGCCGGGGCCGGCGATTTTAATCGCCTCGATTATCCCGAGCGAAGTCGAGGGACTCAGCTTCTCGATTATCTCCTGCGCAAACTCTTTTGGACTCTTCCCAAGTTTTTTACTCGCCACAAGTGCAGCGTTAGTCGCATAGTCACCGTTTGCGAGGTCGCTTGGGCGCTCAACGACAAAATCAACCTCGGGGATGCCGAGCTCTTGTAGGGCTGCTTGTATTGCATCAAAAATCGCTTGCTGCATAGTGCTTACCCTAAGCTACTAAAGCTTTGTTGTCGAGAGGTTGGGAGTGCCCTCCACAACACTGAAGGCTATGCGCCCAATGAGCCCGCCGCGACCTGTTTCAATATCACAGCGCCACTCACCGGGAGTGAGCCCCGACTCAACACTCCACCCACGGTACCCCTCTTGCCTGCCACCACTAATAGGAAAGCTAGTGAGTGCCTGGGTCTCCCACTTGTTAGTACTAGAATTAAATTTTACCCAACGATGCACGATAGGTGTTGTAAGGTTCCCTGGTGCAAAGACAGCGCTGTAGCAGTATGCACTGTCTCCAAGCGAGATGGTGTACGTTGCTGAGGTGTCGCGCCAAAAAACACCCCAGGCAGGCTTTTCGTAGGTTGCGGAGTATAAATGCCCTTCAGCATCAGCTGCCGCAAGTGGTGAAAACGAATGGTAGACACCAACTGACTTCAGCGAGAGCGGTACTGGCGGCACGATATTAAGAAAGTAGAGGCCGCTGTAGAGCACGAAGATAACTCCAATGAGAATTGAAACTTCGTACGTTTTTTCAGGTTCCTTTTTGCGGAAGACAAACACGTGCAGAGCCCACAGCAAGAGCGTTACGATACCGATACTCACTGCACCACTAAGCAAAAACACCCACGTCCCTATGGTGTGCACCACGAACGTTGGGATAGAGATGATGCAGTAGGTAAACAGGAGGTAGTAGTAGATAGCGAGATTAAAGCGTAGTTGGTCGTACCGTGTTTTAAGAAACTCGTTCCCGATAGCAAACGCTCCCAAGATACCCAAAAACAACAAGCTGCCGCCGATGGTACCGCTCTTGCCGTAGAGAATGAGCATGTTGCCCGCCAAACCACCGAAACAAAATTGCAAAATAAAGATACTAAGCAGTGGCCGGGTTGTGTACTGTTTCGCACTGCGAGCACTCAAGACCACAATAAGGAATGCTGCCGTAGTGAGGTATGTGAGTAGCAGAATATTATTGGCAAAGCTATCCGGGCTTTTTGCCAAAAAGAAATCAAACACGAAGCCGCCCGCGAGCGACCCAAGGTTGAAGGTCCGCTCCCACCGCATCCAAAATTTAATGAACCGCTTCTTTAGCCCAAACATACTCCTATTCTAACCCACGAGAGCTCATCTGCGGCATGAACAGGTCTATACGAATGAATCTGGGATCGGGAATTGTGCGCAGAGGGCTTTAATTTCAGCGTGAATTGAGTTTAATTTTGTTTGATCTTTGCTGTTTTTAAGCGCATCGATCATAAGTTGTGCCACTTGGGTACTCTCCTTCTCTGTAAAGCCGCGCGTTGTGATGGCCGGCGTGCCAAAGCGGATACCCGATGGGTCCATGGGGCTGCGTGGATCATCAGCAATAACATTTTTGTTAAGCGTAATACCAACCGAGTCGAGCACCTCCTCGGCCTCCTTACCAGAGATATTAAGCGAACCAAAAACGTCCGCCAAAATGAGATGGTTGCTGGTGCCACCACCCAACATGCGTACGTGATTATTTACGAAGACCTGCTCCATCGCTTTGGCATTTTTGAGAATCTGCCCTGCATAGGTTTGGAAGCTAGGGTGGAGCGCCTCGCCAAACGCAACAGCCTTTGCTGCAATGATGTGCATGAGCGGCCCACCTTGAAGGCCTGGGAACACCGCCTTATCGATTTTCTTCGCTAACTCTTCGCTCTCGCGTGTGAGGATAAGTCCACCGCGCGGACCTCGAAGTGTTTTGTGGGTCGTCGAGGTGATGATGTCGAAGCCTGCGTCAAATGGGTTTTTTGCTACCTTCCCCGCTATGAGTCCCGCTATGTGTGCTGCGTCAATAACGGCGTAGGCACCAACCTCGCGCGCAATGGCAACAAATTTTTCATAGTCTAACTCGCGCGAATAGGCAGAGAATCCTGCGAGCACAATTTTCGGGCGGTGCTCCTTGGCAACCTTGAGCATCTCGTCGTAGTCTATTTCGCCAGTCTCAGCGTTCTTCATCTTATAGCGCACAAAGTTGAAGAACTTGGTGATGTAGGTTACCGGGTGACCGTGCGTGAGGTGGCCACCATGCGAGAGATCCATGCCGAGCACCGTGTCGCCTGGCTGCAGTAGTGCCATGTACATCGCGACGTTGGCATTGGCACCCGAGTGCGGCTGCAAATTAGCAAATTTTGCGCCAAAAAGCTGCTTCACTCTTTCAATTGCCAATTCTTCGGCCTTGTCGGTAAATGTCTGACCACCGTAGTAGCGCTTGTGGGGATACCCTTCAGAATATTTGTTCGTTAAAATCGAGCCCTGCGCTTCGCGCACCGCACGCGACACATAGTTCTCCGAAGGGATGAGTTCCAGCCCCTCGCGCTCACGCCCCTCTTCGCCCTCTAATACATCAAAAACCTCCCGGTCCTGCTTGGCAATGTATCCATAGTCATCCATATACTTGGGATTGTAGCACCTTGACCCTTTTTTTACAGAAAGTAGGATGGCAGAGGACTTGTTCCACTCACACACAAACGGAGGACAAAACCGTGGAAGTTGATTATCTTCCCCTCGCACAAAGGACACCAGATACTCAATACTCCAAACGCCTATTCCAAATTCTCAACGAAGGAGTACGAGCTGGGGGTCTCCCGCAAGGGCAGGATGCTCTAACCTGCTTTGGCACACTCGCGCCGATGGTGTTTGACCACCGAAACGGTGTACCACTCATCACCGAGCGCACGTGCAAAGGCTTCTGGCGTACAGCTGTGGCCGAGATTATCGCGTTCATTAACGGCGCAAGGACACTACAACAGTTCCGTGAATTCGGATGCGCGAAATTTTGGGATGCGTACGCAGGAGATGGAATGAAAATTGGCGTAGACCCGGACGACATGGGTCCAGGCTCATACGGACCATCCTTTCACGACTTTCCAATCCCTGGCGGCGGCACCTTGAATCAGTTCAAGCAACTGTTGGGGCAAATCCAACAGTACCCGAGTCTGCGTACTCACCTTGTGACACCATGGCAACCGTACTTCACCGCACGAGGACCTAATCGAAAAGTTATCGTGGCGCCCTGTCATGGCTGGCTGCATCTGCGCGTTCTGGACAGCAAGCTACACCTGCGGATGGATCAACGTTCGGCCGACTTCCCTATCGGGGTGCCGTCAAACATGATCCAGTACGCAGCACTACACCTGATGCTCTGTCAGGTGACAGGCTTGCAGCCTGGTAACTTTGTGCACAGCTTTGGCGATGCGCATATCTATGAGAATCAGGTCGACGGAGTTAAGGAGGCGCTAGAACGCGACCCTCGCCCCTTCCCCACACTTCGACTGGATCCTGATGTGACAAACTTGTTCGATTTTCGAGTACATCACTTCGAACTCGCCGAGTACGACCCGCATCCGGGAATCAAGATACCGTTTGCTCCATAATTGCAGGTTGGAACCTGCAGAAGGCGCCTTATATGGGCGCCTTCTTCTTTAGGAATCCTTATGGTAAGGTGCTTTTGGAAAGGAGGTCATCATGACCGTAGATAAAGCAAACGCTGAGATTGTTCCTCGTGGTGATTATGGTTCTGTCCTGCAAGCGATACTCGATGAGGGGATATGTCCTTTCTGTCCAGAAAACTTATTCAAACACCACACTAAACCGATCCTTTTTGAGGGCCCACACTGGTTGGTGACAGAAAACTTCAAGCCTTACGAAGGGACCGTGTATCATTTCGTCCTCATTCCCAAAAGACACATGGAGCGTATCGAGGAACTTGATTCTGCTGAGTGGTTGGAAGTGCACGAACACTATCGAGCACTTGTAGCAAAATTTGATCTGTCAGGCGCCACCATCCTATGGCGCTCTGGCAATACCAAATTAACGGGGGCAAGCGTGGTGCATCTACATGCACAAATCATAGTGGGAAAACTCAGAGAAGATGGGACAACCCCCATCACAGGAGTTGTGGGCTTCAAACACAAGGGAGAAACCTAGGATGATATCCATCATTGTTGCTGCTTCCGAAAACAATATTATCGGGAACAATGGCGACATGCCGTGGAAAATCAAGAGCGATCTCCTGAGATTCCGGCAGCTCACAGAGGGGCATGTGGTAATCCAAGGTCGCAAGACCTTGGACTCTATCATCAATCAAAATGGTCGACCACTACCCAAGCGGCAAAATTACGTTATCTCGCGAACAGGTGTGAGTATTGATGGTGTTGCCACTATCGACGGCGACGCTTTCTCATGGCTTTCAACTTTATCTGATGAGGTTTTCGTTATAGGCGGCGGTGAAATTTACCGTTTAGCGCTACCATGGGCTCGGCGTGTATACCTCACCAGGGTGCACACACAAGCAGAGGGCGACACCATCTTCCCAACCCTGTCAGAATCAGAATGGTACTTAGCTGGAAAACCAGAATATCACCCAGCAAGTACCGATGACCAATATTCATTTTCGTACTTGTTGTACGAGCGCCTCTGACCTCAGAGGCGTCTTTTTATATAGAAAAGCTCCCGGGGTTTCAAACCCCGGGAGCTATAACACGAAACATCTCCACTCCTGAAGCTCGAAGAGTGTCAGCTCCGTGTATCAGTGAGTAGCCTTTGACGTAATAGAGCCGCCGCAAACCACTCAGAGCACAGGAGGTAGCGCAAGGAACACACGGAAAAGTGGTAACGAACATATCACACCCTTCCGTTTTGATTCCCTTTCGGGCAGCTATCGCCACCAGAGCTGCTTCCGCATGCCCAGAAACCGACATCTCGATATGTTCACCCGCTTCAAAGTTGCTGCGGGGGTCGCCCAAGATATACGCCATCTGTTCACTGGGATAATGGCGATTATACGCGCTGAGAATAATCTCCCCGTCACGTACAAGCAACGCGCCAATTTGCCGCCACCAATCAGGAGAACGCTCCGCAAGATTACTCGCACCCTCCATTAACTCAACAGCGAATTCTTCGCGGCTTAGTTGTATTTCCCCTGCTGGGGTACGGCCTTCGAGGGCCGCATCTTTGTGCCAACGAAGTCTCCATCTCCCATCGAATCGGACATTGCACCCGCGCAGATATTCTTGCGTGAGCGCCCGCGAAACATCTTCATCAGGGAGTACAAGTTCTCTATACTGTCGAAGTCCAAGAACATTCGACAACGTGAGAATTTGCACATCAGCAAAGATGCCTAACGCTCGCACCATGCAAACAGCATCTTCTGGCGCGTTGCCCGGCAAATGCCGCCGTAGCGGAGTACACCGATCAATGAACTCTCTCCCGAGCAGATAAAGAACAGCGCCTTTATGTGCCCGAAAGAATTGCAGGTAACCATCGTGCGGTGACGCCACATAAGCAACGACCGCAACATTACTGTTGACCAAGGTCACGTTCAATCTCCTCTGCCAGCAACAACAATTTGCCACGGACCTGTTTGAGAGCCTCGAGACGTCCGTCGAGTGCAAGCCTGCGGATCCGCGCAGTAGTACTTGTTTCAGACTGTGGTGGGAGCACAACAAGGTGTTTGCACTCTTTTTGCATCAACTCAAGATTTGGCAGATCACCTGTTGATTCAGAGACAATACGCACATCAGCTCCCACAAGCTTATATAACGTATTTGCCTCGTATTGTGGAGTAATAATGTCTACTGGGCGAAGATGTCCAAGAACACCAAATCGTTCATCTTCCGGAACAATGGGTCTTGAAGGACCCTTCCTCTCTTTTGTTAACTGGTCAGTATCTACCCCCACAACTAGAATGATTTTTTCTGCCTCCGGAAGGAGCTTTTCCGCTTCAAGTTTTCCATTGTGGATGTAATCACCATGACCAATATGAAACAAATCCCAAACACCGGTCGTGAAGGCTATAGCACAACCCATATGTCGCAGATACTCCAAAACATCTTGGAGTTCCTGATGGTCAGGAATAAAGCGCTCCTGGAAAGAAGCCTTTCCGGTAAGAATGCGCTGAGCTCGGAGCAGTAACTTACTCGAGTCGTTTGCAGTTAGTGGTATAGACATGGTTTGTATCCTCCATATAGATCATGTTCATCCTCCGAAACACTAACACCATAGCAGTACATACAAAACGCCCGCAAGTAGCAGGCGTTTTGAAAAAGATATTGTCAAGCTTATTTTATATCCACTCCCATCGAGCGGGCGGTGCCCATGATGGTCTTCATTGCGCCGTCGATGTCTTTAGCGTTGAGGTCAGACATTTTCTCTTCAGCGATTTTGCGAACCTGTTCTTTGGTAAGTACGCCGATCTTCGCCGTGTTTGGCTTGCCTGAGCCTTTCTCTTTGCCAAGAGCCTTGATGATGAGGTTTGAGGCTGGAGGAGTCTTGAGGACAAAGTCGTATGAGCGGTCCTCGTAGATCGTAATGACGCACGGGATGAGGCTGCCTGCCATAGGCGCGGTCGCATCATTGAACCTCTTCACGAACTCGCCGATGTTGATACCAGCGGGCCCGAGCGTGGTGCCCAAAGGAGGCGCCGGCGTAGCTTTGCCTGCGGGAGCGATGATTTTCAGTTTTTTAGTGATTTTCTTTGCCATGTATTTGTGTGTCGTTTGGCGAGAGGCAAGCGCCTCTGAGCTGACCGTTTCCTTGCTGACTACAAGGTCGGAGGGCATTGCCGAGAGCCAATGTACTCTAAATTCTCTTGATCTGCAAGAAATCAAGCTCGACCGGCGTCTCGCGACCAAACATCGAGACGAGGACTTTTACCTTACCGCGAGCGTCGTCGACCTCGCCCACCTTGCCGTCGAGATCCTTAAACGGCCCATCAACAATGACGACA
>JAUPWA010000007.1 GCA_030916835.1 Patescibacteria group bacterium
CGCAGCGTTAATCGAGAGGTTAAGCAGCGCGAGCTTATTGAAAAGCAAGAGCGAGAGCTTGAGGTGTCTAATGCTCGGTTGCGCGAAATCGATAAAGAGAAAAGCGAGTTCCTTTCCTTTGCGTCACACCAGCTGCGCACACCGCTTACCGCGATTCGTTGGAGTATTGACTCTATTATGGATGGCACCTATGGGCCGCTGCCGGATAATCTGAAAGCCTCAATGAAAACACTCATTGATGAAAGTTCTGGCATGGCGGTGATGATCAACGACTATCTCGATGTGTCTCGTATCGAGCAGGGGAGGATGCAGTACCAGTTTGGCCCTGTTGATCTGTCCGTGCTCGTCACTGAGGTTGGTGTTGAATTGCGCCCTGGTGTCGAGAAGAAGGGGTTGCAGTTGGAAGTATCGGTCCCCGAGGAGAAGGTGATGGTGTGGGGTGATGGTGGAAAATTAAAGCAAGTTTTTAGCAACATTATTGATAACGCAACCAAATATACCCCCAAGGGCAACATTTCAGTTACGCTACGCAAAATGCCAGGCACTTCAATGGCGCATGTGGAGGTGCGTGACACAGGTATTGGGATGAGCGAAGAAACGCTCAAGCGTATGTTTATAAAGTTTACTCGTGGTGATAACGCACAAGAGGTAAACAATAATGGTTCAGGTTTGGGGCTCTTTATTGTGAAGACCTTTGTTGAGTCGCACCACGGCACCATCACCGCAGCTTCTGAGGGGGTGGGGAAGGGTACGCAGTTTTTCGTTGATATTCCGCTGTTGGTACAAACCACCTCCTAAACCGCGTGCTATCATTTTTTCATGCATGCGCGCAGAGGGGTGCGAGGGTTTACGCTCGTTGAAACGCTGATAGTGCTCGTTATTTTTGCACTCCTCATTTTTTCTATTATTGCGCTCGGCACAGCTGCGGTGCGTGGTCTGCGCACCTATCGGGACACAGCGATAGTTGCTGCACTGTCGCAGTCGTACATCGAAATTGCCCGAAATTTGCCCTACGCGCAAGTTGGTACGAAGACCGGTAACCCCTCAGGGCCACTGCCGGATCTCGCAAACCCGCAGGAGGTTGCATACAACGGTGCGAAATACCAAATCTACTACACGGTTGCGTATGTTGATGACCCAGCTGATGGGACCGGGCCCACTGATACTGACTACAAGCAGGTCAAATTGTATATAAAAAATCTCACCACGAATCACCAGTCGTCGTTTGTGACCACAGTTGTGCCAAAAGGTATTGAAAACATGGCGACGGGCGGCGCGCTTGTTTTGAGTGTAATAAATGCTATTGGGCAGCCAGTTCCGGGGGCGACGGTGCATATTACCAACTCGACCATTGTGCCGGCGCTTGATGTAACACGTACCACGGATGCGCAGGGGAAGTGGACCGAGGTTGGTGTGAAGGCGAGTGCAAATAGCTACCACATTGTTGCCACTAATAGTGGATACTCAACTGATCAAACATATCCGAGTGCGGGGCTTAACCCAAATCCTACAAAACCTGACGCTACTATTTTGGTGGGACAAAGCACTTCTGTCAGCTTCTCTATTGACCAATTGAGTGCATTGACCTTGAGGGCGGTTGATCAAACGTGCCACGCTGTTTCAGGAGCTGATATACAGCTGAAGGGTGCAAAACTCATAGGTACGCCCAGTGTCTTAAAGTTTGATCAAACCTATACCACAGACGGTACGGGGAAAATTGTTATTAACCCTATCGAGTGGGATACCTACACGCCAACACCAAAAGGAAGTTACATGCTCTACGGCTCTTCGCCACTGCAGCAGATAAATTTGCTTCCCAATACAGCACAACAGTCGACACTTATGCTCGGGCCTGTTACGAGCAATAGTTTGCTCGTGGTGGTGACTGATGCATCAACTGGTAACTCTATTGAAGGCGCCACTGTGACTTTGCGAAACAACGGCACGGGGTATGCTGCAAGCAAACTTACCGCAGGGAGCATCCTGTATCAAGAAGATTGGTCTGGCGGCCCTGGACAGGAAGATTTTTTGGCGGTGCATAAGTATGCGAGCGATAGCGGCTCAGTTGATACGCAGACACAGCCTAGTGGTCTACGTTTGGCGCAGGTTGGCGGCGCGTATACTGCTTCGGGAGAGCTCATATCCTCGACGTTTGACACCGGCACCGCCTCAACAACCTTCTCAACACTTACATGGAATCCACAGTCACAAAGTGCCTCAACCTCAATAGCGTTTCAACTGGCGGCAAACACTGACAACACAACATGGAATTTTGTGGGCCCTGATGGTACCGCTAGCACCTACTACACGGTTCCTGGGACCACGATACACAGCGTGCTCAACAACAAGCGATACATACGCTACAAAGTAGTGTTAACAACAACAAGCACCACCACAACACCGGTGTTGAGTAATGCCACGATTAACTATATGTCTGGTTGCTATACGCCGGGGCAGTCTATGTTTGCTGGTATAGCGCAGGGGGGAGGCTACCAGGTTGAGGTACAGATGTCTGGATACCAAACACAAACCATCAACAACATCACGTTGTCGGGGCAGCAAACTTTGCGGGTACAATTAAGCCAATGAACCGCGGCGTCACATTAGTTGAGTTTCTTATCGCTATGGCTGTGGGTCTTCTTATTATGGCGGCAGCGGTGGGGACTGTGGCAAAAATATTTTCACTCACCATCCAGCAACCGCTTGCTATTGGTACAGTCGACAAGACTCGCATAGTAACGAACGCTTTTCTCAATGAAATTCGCGATGCAACAACTGCAGGAGATGGCTCATACCCACTCACGCTCGCAAGCTCTACCGCAATTATTTTTTATACCCCGTATGGGAGCTACGACGGTTCGATACAAAAAGTTCGATACTTCATTTCAAGCGGGATGTTATACAAAGGAATCACCAAACCAATAGGTACGCCTCCCACCTATCCTGTAGCGACCGAGCAAATCCTATCTCTTACACCACTTGCCTCAAGCACCGCAACTATTTTTACGTACTATGATGGGAACTACACCGGTGCTACGACGTCCGCACCGCTCGCCCAGCCAGTATCCATCGCGCAGGTAACGTATGTGCAAATGGCGCTAACGGTGTTTACAAAAGACAGTCGTACGGGGACAAGCACGTTTACCATGACCGCAGGGGCTACGCTGCGCAATCTTAAAACTAATCTTGGCAACTAATGAAACAGATGCGCTACATACGGGGAGATGCGCTCGTTGGTATGCTCATGCTGCTGTTCATCTTCTCGCTCATGATGGTGCCGCTTATTGATGTGGTGCGCAAAGAGGTGCAAATGGGGCCGGGGCGTATTAATCATGAGCAGGCTTTTCAGATCGCAGAGGCGGGTATTAACTACTACCAGTGGCACCTCGCGCATTTCCCGGTTGATTATCGAGACGGCACCACTACGCCGGGGCCCTATATACATACCTATACGGACCTAACTACCGGAAAGAGTATAGGGCAGTATAGTCTTACCATCGTGCCACCCGCGGTAGGCTCAACGATAGTCACCATACAATCAACAGGCTGGACTAACGCAAACCCTAATGACAAACGCACCATTACCGCTCAGTATGGCATACCCTCGCTCGCACAATTTTCATTTTTAAGTAACGATGTTGTATGGATCGGTGCCGGCGAGACGGTTAGCGGGAAGCTCCAGTCAAACAATGGTGTTCGTTTTGATGGTGTAGGGAACGCGCCTATTATGTCTGCAAAATCGACGTACTACTGTCCGGGCTCGCAAGGATCTCCGTGTCAGTCGTGGCAAAACGGGGTGTGGGGAGGAGCGGCGCCCGCGGTGCGGAGCTTTTGGCAGTTCCCGGTGCCAGCGGTAGACTTTTCAGCGCTCACCGCCAACCTCTCCTCGCTCAAAGCAACGGCCCAAAGCGGCGGTATCTATTTGTCTCCATCAAGCGCACAGGGATATTCACTCGTGTTTAATAGCAATGGTACTGTTAGTATATATAAGGTAACGAATCTTGCCTCGCACCCAACCGGCTGGGATGTGTATGGTGTCGCCCATAATGAATATACGGATTACAAAAACCGCCAATTGCTGTCTACACCGGCTATCCCAGCAAATGGAATCATATATATAGAAGATAATGTATGGGTTGAGGGTACGGTAAAGGGGCGTGTAATGGTTGCAGCGGCAAAATTGCCGTATGTAGCAAACAGTGCACCAACTATATATATTCCTAAAAACATTGTGTATGCGGCAAAAGATGGCACGTCAGTGCTTGGCTTGTTGGCACAAAATAATATTGTCATTACCTACAACGCACCCTCGGTGCTTGAGATCGATGCCGCACTCATTGCCCAAAACGGATCAACACAATTCTTTTACTACCCGGGCAATATCAAAACAAGTATTACTATTTTTGGTTCCATCATGTCATATGGCCAGTGGACGTGGACGTGGGTTAATAGTCAAAACAATGTAACCTCTGGGTATGCAACAACAAATGACACGTACGATAAAAATCTGCTATACAGCCCTCCGCCGAGCTTTCCACTTTCGACCAGTGGATACCAGCAAATTAGCTGGAGTAGTAATTAGTATGGAACTACAACCACTCCCTGATGAGGTGCATCCAAATCTTGCTGGGTCTGTGCAGGGGCAGGTAGGGCCAGCTGCCACCACACATCCACTCCTGTGGGTTGGTGGTGTGGTTGTGGTGTGCGTTCTTGTTTGTGTGATCGTGCTTTGGCGTCGCGCACGGCACTAGTTAATCTGAGTGGTGAGCCCGTAGATGGGGGAGATAATGGCGACCGCCAAAAATGCAACCGCGAGACCAACAACGACAATAATAATAGGCTCAAGCATGACACTAAGGTTTTGTGTAATGTTTTGTGTTTTAACTTCAAACATCTCGCCAATATCGCTCAATGTTTCAGATAGTGAGCCAGACATTTCACCTGCCGAAATGAGGCGCGCTAGGTAGGAAGGTACAAATTGCTGGTACGTAGGGTAGAGCGTTATTGCCTTGTAGAGTGAGGCCCCCTCGGTTACCTTGTTGTACATCTCAGCATAAAACCGTTTGTAGAGCACAAACGTGGTCGAGTCTTGCATGGAAATAAGTGCTTGAGGCACTGAAATTCCTGCGCGAAGCAGTGAGCCCATAACGTAGCCAAAACGGGCCAACTCCAAATCTTGGATAATGGCTCGCATCACTGGTGTGTGCAGGAGTAGGCGCTCACCAACACTGCGTGTTTTTGGATAGATAAAACCAAAATAGATCAAAATGGCGGTGAGGGCGAACCCGCCGGGTACTACAATGACGCCCCACTCTGTAAGGAAGTTGCCCATCGCAATAATCATGCGTGTTGTGATCGGCAGCTCGCCGCCATTTTGGGCAAAGACTGCTGTTAGGCGAGGGAAGATATACCACATGGTAAAGATGCCCACACATATCGTGATGAAGATGACTATCGCAGGATAGATGAGCGCGCCACGAATTTTAGAATGCAGTGCCTGCTCCTTCTTTTGCTCATCGACAACGAGCGCCATTTGCTTTTGGAGTTCGCCGGTTTCTTCACCGAGGCGCAAGAGGGCCACATAGCGGTCGGAGAGCAGCTTGCTTTTTTGTAGTGCGGTAGAGATTTTGCCACCAGCATCTATCTCTTGCTCGATAATGGCTATAGCGTGGCGCATCTTCTTGCCATGGATTTCTTCTTTCAATGTAGAAACCGCCTCTCGTATAGGGAGCGAGGAACGCATCAGGATGCTAAGATTTTCAAGAAAAAATTCGTTTTCTTTTGCCATGACTATTTTTGTTCAAGGATTTTTGGTGGGAGCGCTACTCGCAACAGCTCCTCAAACGTAGTAATGCCGGCGAGTACTTTGTCGAGCCCGTCTTCAAAAAAACTCTTTGTTCCTTCTTCTCGTGCTGCTTTCTCGATAGCCTCGGCAGATGAGTCCCTAAGAATAACGTCTCCAACTTTTGAGGTTACCTCGATGAATTCAAAAATACCTGACTGCCCCTTAAACCCGGTATGGTTGCACTTGTCGCACCCTTTGCCCTTGTAGACAATGAGCTCTGTGCCAGTGAGGAACGGTTGTAGTTTTGGCATTTCTTCAATGAGGGAGGCTACAGTGACCGTTTCAGACACTTTGCAGTGTGCGCAAATACGACGGATAAGACGCTGCGCGATAATAACCGAAAGGGTAGAGGCAAGAAGGAACGGCTCTACCTTCATATCCAAAAGGCGAGGCACCACTGTGGAGGCGTCGTTTGCGTGGAAGGTTGAGAGGAGTAGGTGACCAGTGAGTGCTGCGTTGACAGAGATTTCAGCCGTCTCAAAATCGCGGATTTCTCCCACAAGAATCACATCGGGGTCTTGGCGTACAACGGTGCGCAAGCCGCTCGCAAAAGTGAGCCCGGTCGCGTCGTTCACTTGCACTTGGTTAATGCGACCGATGCGATACTCAACCGGATCTTCAATGGTGGTCACGTTTACGGTTGAGTCGTTTAATAGGCGCAAGATCGAGTAGAGCGTGGTTGTTTTACCTGAGCCGGTGGGGCCTGCGGTGAGGATCATGCCGTAGGGGCGGTTTGCTATTTCAGTAAGAAGCGCCTGGTGTTTTTGAGAAAGACCAATATCTGCGAGCGTGAGTGTACGCAAGTATTCACCCAAAAGGCGCATCACCACTTTCTCACCCGATACAGTGGGGACGATAGAGACACGCAGATCGGCAGCGTTGGTGCCCTTGTGGTAGCGAATAGCACCATCCTGGCTGCGCATGTGCTCGTCGATACGCAGGCGCGCTTCAATCTTGATACGGTTGAGAATATTTTCGTATTGCAGCTTTGGCAATGTGCCCGCCTCTTCAAGAACACCATCGATACGAAAACGCACCAACACCTCTGTCTCTTGCGGCTCTAGGTGTATGTCTGATGCGCGCAGCAAGATAGCATCTTCGACAATTTGCTCGACGATCTCGGGCGCGACTTTTTGCTCACGCTTAATGATTTCAGTAAATCGAACAGCGAGAGCCTCTTTGTAGAGGGGGAAGGCTCGCTCCATGTCGGCACCAAAGGTCCATGCTACAGAGATTTTTTTGCCCGGAAATAGCGAGGCAACTGCTTCAATGGCTGCTTTAGGGTCGGTGGTATCGGTTGCTATGAGGATGTCGCTCGTGTCGTCTATAAGGATGACTCTGCTCTGCTCAGCAATAGTTTTAGGCAGTTTAGTAATAGTTGCCTTTGATGGTGGGTTTTGAGATAGGTCGACATACTTTACACCGAGCGCTTCAGCGATAGCGTGGCCAAGCAAACCTTTGTTGAGCAACTCTGCATTAAAAAGATAGTCGGTAATAGGAGAGTGGTGCGACTTTGCATACTCCTCAGCTCGCGTCATATCGTCAGTGCTCACATACTGACCTTTTAAGAGCACGTCTTTAATAAACGCATCTTCAAGCTTTGTTATGGGCTTCTTTGCCTCTGGTTTTTGGTCTTTAGTTTCAGCCATATATCTATTGTTTCAAAAAAGCATGTACTCGAGCGAGGATGTCGGTAGGAGAAGCATCTGCCTTCACTATGTACTCCTTTACCCCCATACTTTTGACGCGCGCAATATCCTCTTCTTGTCCGAGATTCGACATGGCAAAGACGGGGATCTGATTGTTCTGCTTTTTGAGCTCCTCCAACACACTAAAACCGTCACGCTTTGGCATCATAATGTCGACGAGCATAAGGTCAAAAAAACTACTTCCAAGCGCGCGTAGTGCATCATCTCCATTGTAAACCACGGTCACGTCGTAACTGGCATTTTTCAACTTTAAGCTCAAAACGGTTGCCAGAGCCTTCTCGTCTTCAACCAGTAAGATTCGCTTTGCGCCTGGTGTGGGTTGTGTGGCGGATGCTGGTTGCTCTGTGGTTGGGGCTGATTGTGTGGGTGTTGCTGTTGGTGTGTTGGTGGGGGTGGTGGGTGCAGCAACCTGGTTTGGTTCTACAACTGGAGTGCTAGGTGGTTGGGAGGAGGGAGCCGCACCTGTTGTTGAGGCTGCAGGTGAGGCAGGAGTAGTGATGGGTGGCTCAGAGGGTGTTGGGTTTGTTTGGGGTGCCGTTTGTGCAGGAGTGGTGGGTGGTGCGGGCTTGGGTGGCTCAGGTGTCAGCGAAGCGAACGCCTCGTCGATCAGTGGCGCGCTCCAACCAACACCTACAAGTTCTTGGCGAATCATGTCGTCGGGAACGCGCACACTTCTGCGTGTACGTATATATTGGAGCATCTGTTCGTCCATTACTAAAATAATAGCATCTTTGCTGGCTATATTGAGAAAATACTCAAAGAACGGTAGAGTGGGTGTACCCTCCGTCGCTAAAGCTATGAAGGGCAAGCGCGCGGTTAGCTCAGTTGGTAGAGCAACTCATTTACACTGAGAAGGTCGGGGGTTCAAGTCCCTCACCGCGCACCAAAAATGCCAGACCCGGCTATTGTATTTGAAAACGACGATGTGGTGGTGGTGGACAAACCATCAGGTATTATCGTGCACCCCGATGATCGCCATGAATACCCGGCGCTTACCTCATGGCTCACTGAGCGCTATGGAGAGGGAAACTACTTTTTAGTGCATCGTATCGATAGGGAGACCTCGGGCGTGCTTATGGTTGCCAAGACTGAGGCGGCCTACGCGTACCTCAAAGAGCAATTTCAAGAGCGGCTTGTGCGCAAGACATATCGCGCGTTTGTGTATGGGGTTATTAAAGATGACCGCGGTATTATTGATAAACCAATAGGTGGCGCTAGAGGGGGCAGGGGGCCGCGCTCGGCGCTCAGGCCTCACGGCACCACTCGTGACGCAGTAACAACATTTCGGGTCTTGGAACGCGGCCACGATACTACCTATATAGAGGCGATGCCTAAAACAGGTCGCACGCACCAAATCCGCGTGCACCTCTCGTCGCTCCAGCGCCCCATTATTTGCGACCAGCTCTATGCGCCCAGCCGCCCAGCACTTTTGGGCTTTGAGCGCCTGGCGCTGCACGCCCTTTCGCTTACTCTGACTCTTCCTGATGGCACTGAGCACACTTTTGCCGCCCCACTACCAGCCGATTTTTTGGAGGCAGAGAAAAAATTGCGTCTCTAGCCCGTTTGTGTTAGATTGTGCTGGCATGAAATCAGCGGTCAAAACATCCCCCGTCAACATGAAGGCGCGCGCCGAGCTCGGTGTGCGTGCTGGCGACACCGTGCGCGTCTGGCAAAACATTGTTGAAATTAAGCAGGGTAAAGCAGCCAATAAGAAAGAGGTGGTCACCAAGAACACCCGCAAGCAAGCCTTTGAGGGTTTGGTTTTGGCGGTCAAGCATGGTACCGAGGCGGGCGCCACCTTTACTGTTCGCCGCGTAGCTAGTGGGGTAGGGGTAGAGAAGATCTTCCCGCTCTACTCACCGATGATCGACTCTATCGAGGTGCTGCGCCGTGCAAAGGTGCGCCGCTCGAAGCTCTACTTTATCCGCGAGAAGGCGTCACGCGACCAAAAGCGCGCTATGCGCAAGTCTCTCCAAGTCTCACTTTCAACTGCAGATTTTGCTCCTGAGCCTGAGGTAGAGGTTGCCCCAGCTGCGGAAGATGTGGTCCCAGCGGCTGAAACGGTTGAGACCGTCACCGCACAGACTCCCACAGAAGAGGGTCTCACCAACGAGAACCCGGAGGTGACTGCCAAGTAGTAGGACACAGGAAGGCCGTAGCGCCTTTTTTGTTTTAGGGTATACTGCACCTTGTTCGACATATTTTCATATGCCCAGGTGGGGAACCTGCCTGCAGGCAGGTTGGTATACGCGTATGTATTGGACATATGCTCTGCAAAGTCAAAACCATAAGTACTTGTACGTTGGTCTAACCAATAGTATTGAGAGGCGGCTTA
>JAUPWA010000044.1 GCA_030916835.1 Patescibacteria group bacterium
GCTGCTTCATCGGCCATCTCGACGAAGCCAAAACCGCGAGATTCGCGGGTCTCACGATCAGTAACGATCGATGCTGAGACGACTTCGCCTGCCTTAGAAAACGCGTCCTGGAGTTCCTCCTTCGTCGTCTTCCAAGGGATACCGCCTACGAACAATTTCTGTACCATAGGTCTAACGAATACAACTAAATAGGACAAAAGTCCTGTTTGTTCCGTAAGGCGACCTCCCCTAAGATGCTAACGCACAGGAGAACTTACTGCGAACCCCCCCACGATAGCACACCTGTGCACAAACACAAGGAGGGAGAATACCTAGGACGGGAGCAGGCGAGCAAAAACAACAAGTCGATGGTCATAGGATTTGGCACGTGGATCCCAGTCGCCAGCGCACGTAATAAGTACAATTTGTGAGGGACCGCTTGTTGCAAAAATAGTATTGAGTGGGGCCGTGGCGGTGGGATAGTCCTCTATGTCGGTCACCGCAAAGCGGAGCGTTTTATTATATGCATCACTCACCACTATTACATCACCAAGTGCAATGTGGTCCAGGTGTTCAAAAACACCTGCTTTGGTGAGGGCGTTATTAACATGTCCCGCAAAAACCGCACTTCCTTCCTCGCCCGGCATACTCCCCTCTTTATACCAACCAACGGTAGTAAATGATGAGGGCGCGGCCATCGAACCATCAGCCTTCTGGCCAACCTGCTCAACATCTGCCGAAACGCCGACAGATTGAATGCTGAGTTTTGTGGGCACCAGTGCTGAGGTTGAGGTCGCCAGTGTAGACATACGCGTTTGATTGAGCTCTACCACAGCGGGCCCGAGTGCCGCGAGCGCGGCATGATCACCAAAAGCTCTGTCTGCTGCACGCGACACAAGATCTGCAGTGCCATAGAGCACAACAATAGTTCCTACAGCACCAAAAAAGAGCCGTGCATATAGTTGGCGCGGATTGGGCTTGGGGGCAACGTTAGCCGATGGCAGCAATAATCTTTCGGACATAGGGAAGAACAAGCAGACCAAACCCAGCGAGTACCACCATACACAGCGCGATTATGAAGTTAGAGAGTGGTCCAAACCCAGTGTTTGGAAGTGTTGGCACCGACGCCTGTGCTAGTGTTACGGTCGGCGGTACATCATTGAGATTCTGACCATAGGCATAGCTAGTACCTCCTAGATAGTACGGGTACGAAGTGGCACCATACGGCGCATTTGCGTTTTGCGTAATAATACAAGTGACTTCCTCTCCATTTGAGACAGTTCCATTACAACCGAGTGAGTAGTTGCTACTGTACCCACCAACTTGAGATGCGGCGATAGTATATGAACCTGCAACATGCACTACGGTTCCCCGTGCTGAGCCTTGAAAACTCATCGGCGCAGCATTGCGCGGCGACACCACAACGGTGAAGTCGCTTGGCTGGCTTGCTACACCGTATCCAAACGTATTTACCTGTAGATACACACGCACAAGCCCGGGTGTGCATGGATAGTAGGTAAACCCATAGCCAAACCCTGTGTTCGAACAATTGGGGTTAGCTTGCGCACGCACCGCAGGCACTGCCATACACAGCATGGCGGCAACGCTAACGATAAAGATAAAAGATTTCATAGCGTAACAATACTAGTGGCGACTAAAGCCCAGGTGAATAACACCAGTATATTACCACTTTTTTCTAATTACGCAAGAGTTACAAACCTTGCAGAACGTCGAGCTCTTCGGCCGAGAAAAATGAGGGTATCGCAAACAAAAGACCAATGAGCGGCAATACTATAAGCGCAACGCTAATAATACCGGTCCACAAAAAGTACTTGCGCAGCGTTTCAACAGATACGTACAGCGCGTCTATCTTCGCCTCAAGCGCCTGGAGCTGTGTGTCGCTCATAGGTGATTGTTCAACCATAGGTACTAGCGTGCAGGTGTCACTGTGGCTTGCGTTGAGCTTGCGCTGCCAACCGAGGCACCAAGCGCCTTCAACCCGTCAATGATTATTTTTGCATCCTTGCGTGCAGCAACTAAATCCTTTTGTGCTGCTTGGATATCACTGCGGCCCGTTTTAAGCGCAGTAGTGTTGGACTCCATTTTTGCTTTATCACCGGCATCCGGCGTGAGCGTTGCGGTAACACTTACCGCAGCCTGTGCCTGTGTAGCAGCATCTTTTAGTTTGCTCGACATGTCAGTGAGCGCGGTGAGGAGTGGGCCCACATCCTTGCCCTGGCTTTGCAGCTCCTGAAGACGCGCCTGTAATTTAGTGCCAAGCGAATTCATCATGGCAATGAGCGTCACCTCACGGTCGGCAGCGACCGCAATGCGCGTTTGTGGCAACACGAGGGCAAAAATGCGATAGGAGTCAGTAATGGCCTTCACATCTGATTTGAGTGTCTCAAGATCAGTGTCTGCATCTATCTTTGTCTTCAATTGACCCAGTGCGGTAATTTGCGTTTGAACATTTGCAGAAAGAGTGTTTTTAAAATCTGGTGTCACGCGCTCCATAGCCTGCACGCGGGTATTAAGCTCGGTGAGCACCACCACGCGCCTATCAATTTCTTTATCCGCCTTCTCGATTGCGGTTTTTAGTTTAGCTTGCTGGGCAGCGGTGAGCTTTGCTGGCTGGGTTGAAGAGGCAGCTGTAGTCTCTACCGCAGGAGCAGCAAACACAGAAACCGGCAAAAAAGATACGGCAAACACTGCAGTGACAAGAAGTTTTGTAGAGATGTGCATAGTGAGACTGTGTGAGATTAGTAAGATTGAGTAATCTGCTTGTCGGTAAAGCTCGCATCGAGCGACGAGGCATCCGTGGTCAAATTTTGTATGTGCGTATCGATAGCGCTAACATCTTGCATAAGTGCAGTATCTGAAATTTCAGTAAGCGCGGTCATGCCACCTATCGGCTGCTGTGCTAGCTGCTCTGGTGTGGTGGTAGCTGTTTGGGTTGATTGCTCTACTGCTGTTTTTTTTGAACCATTAAGCGGTATATATCCACCTAAATAGGCCGCAAATCCTATGCCAGCAATAATAACGACCACAACAAGAATTTTAAGGAATGTGCTCATGAGAAGTTTGTTTATATGTAATCGGTCACTCTAGTATACCCTTGCTAGCGTGCCACTATCAAGACAGAAAAATCGTTATTTTTTAACTCACAAGTGCCTGGGGCAACTACGGTAAATCGTGTGGTATATAACCCAGCAGGCGCAACACCTAAATCTTTAACCGACACCACCACACCTTGAGGAGAGCAGCGTAATTTGCTTTCAGGATAATGCGCCTCATCAAGAAAGACACTAAAATGAGCCCCGAGAGCATAGGTAAACGTGCGCCCGCTGTCATTTGCCGTGAGTGAAAATTGAGTCTTTTCTGCAACAGCATCACTTTGAGGTGGCTTTTCCTTAAGGAGGGCAAAGCCGCTCGCAATAACCACAAGCAGTACCACGCCCGTGAGAGCTCCCACCGTGATGGTTAGCGCTTCGGACTTTGTTCGTTTTCTTCGAATGCGAGACATACAGAGTTGAGACAATACCGCTTACCGGTCTTGGTTGGCCCATCATCAAACAGGTGACCGAGGTGCGAGCCACACTGCGCGCAAACCACTTCAGTACGATGCATACCGTGACTATCGTCAGCAATAAGGCGCACCGAGCCCGGGAGCGCTTGGTCAAATGAGGGCCAACCACTCCCTGAATCAAACTTAGTTGTAGAGGGGAAAAGTTCTTTTCCACACGCCACACAGCGAAACATACCATCTCGTTTTTCGTGCAAAAGAGCTCCTGAAAAAGGGGCCTCGGTACCCTTCTGCCGCAAAACAGCATACTGCTCGGGCGTGAGCCGCTCACGCCAACCGTCCTCTACACTGCGCGGGTCTTCATTCATCTTTGAAGTATATCATTTGAGATGTTGAGCCTACCCACGTTGCAGAGCCGTCACCTGACACAAAAAAAGTGGGGCCTAAGTAATGGGGCATGCGGCGCATACTTAGATCCGCTAGTGCTTTAATAGTTGCAGGCACTTCACGCAATGCATTTTGCGAATAATCATCACTCTGCTGCGACACATCGAAGCCAACCACATCAATACCCATCCGCTCAGCAATAAAGAGTGCGCGCGGCAAATGAAACCGTTGTGACGCCACTACCATAGAACGTACGCCAAAAATATACTTAGCTCGGTACATACTGCTGTAGGTATCAAACCCTGCATAATCGAGGAAAATATCATGCTGGGGAACGCCTTCTCTTAGTAAGTACTTGCCCACAGGATATACCTCGTTGTACTGCAAGGTCGCGTTGTCGCCACTGACTAAAATTTTCTGTACCACACCAGCCTTGTAGAGCGCGAGAGCACCGTCGGCACGCTCCTTAAGTACCGGCGAGAGCTCACCAGTGCTTTTAATTGAGGCTCCTAATACGAGCACTACATCATGTGGAGGCAGTGCGGCAGACCGGTATATAGCACCCCTCGTAGAAATAGCTACATACAGAACTGCGAGCAACATAATTGCTACTGTGCCCAAAAGCGCTAATACTACCAGTTTCAGAAGCGCTCTGAGTGTTTGGAGCAGACGTCTGTGCATACCGTTAGTCTAGCATCACGAGACTGTACTAACTCCAGTCTGCCTCAGGGACAATCTCTTCCTGCATGCCAACACTTGCGGGGATAACACACAGCACCTTACCGGTGATCTTAAAGTCTTCACGCAAAATGATAGGCTTGTATTTTGGGTCTTTGGACTCTGGATAGAGAATAGTAACCCCATCACGCCGCTCAAGACGCTTCACGGTCACCATGTCGCCCACAATAGCAGCGACGCGATCACCGTTTTGCACATTGTTAGTAAATTGCACAAGGATATAGTCACCACTGTTAATGCCAGCGTCGTTCATCGAGTCGCCCACGGCCCGCACAGCAACAATCTCACCCGCTTCATCGACAATGTGTTTGTCCACCTCAATAAACTCATCCGCCTGCTCCTGCGCAAAGACGGACAAGTCGTCACAACCAACGTTGGCGACCACAGGGATGGAGACAGTCCCCCAACCGCCATCTGCATTACGCAGTTCAATATTACGCCAGGCATTTTTACGCCGCACTATGTAGCCTTTTTCTTCAAGCACCTCGAGGTACTGCACCACGGTGCGCACAGACTTGAGCCCCAGGTTTTCGCGCAACTCCTCAAGCGTTGGTGGCTGCCCTTTGGCAGTCACATAGAGGCGGATATTGTCGAGCACACGCTTTTGCTTATAGCTGAGTAGTTGCTGCATACATATTTTTTAGCTTATATACACAAATTTAGCACATATTATACAAAACAATACACACACTACACATCTTTTGTGGATAAGTTTTTAGAAGTTTGTGTATCCACACGGCTTTATTGACGCAGTTTGTAATAAGGAGTATTACAAAGGTGGCACCGTCTATCCTGGCGGGCCAAATCAATAAGTTCGGGGGAACTTATGGGTGGTGAAGAAGATCCTTACTTAGGATTAGGACGTGGGCGCGTTTTTTTTGTTAGAGGGACAGAAGATCCCCCATCACAATGCGCCCGTCTAGAGACTGACCACATGAGCCTTGGGCTTTCAGCCTCTTGGAGAGTTGCGAATGGGAGCACAGAAGCAACCACAGACTCAACCCGAAGGGGCTGCAACGTTCCACGATATGGTCAAACATAAAAAGGAGTAAAAAGTTTCTCCCAACCCCCAACGCCCCGGCAACTCGCAGCCGGGGCTACGCTTTTATAACGAGAAGATAGGTTTAAAGATTTTTTACTTCCCTATCCCAGCGATGGTTTGGACAAAATGGAGCACTAGCTCTAAAACTGAAATAAAAAAGTTAATGGTGATGGTAACTAGATTTACCAAAAAATTAAGAATTTGCGTTAAGAGATTGGATAGTGTTGCCATATGAATACTATATACCAACCACACCAAATAGGCGGCCGATGCCATAGGTAACCACCATCGCTGCTAACCCGCCACTAATATTACGCACTATTGCTGGCATACGGTGCGCACCGCCCGCCCAGGCACTCAGCCAGCCTGTAACTGCCAGCGCAATAACCACAGCACCAATAAGCACCGGGATGCGCAGCACGTCTGGCACAAGCATAATAGCCAAAAGAGGGATGATACCGCCCGAAACAAACGAGGCCCCAGAGGCTACTGCGGCCTGCCAGGGGTTAGTGAGGTCGTTCGGGTCGATGTTAAGTTCTGCATCAACGTGTGCTGCAAACGCATCATGCTCGGTCAACTCTTTTGCAACTAGTTTTGCAGTCTCGTGCGACATACCCTTTCGCTCATAAATACCGACAAGCTCCTCAAACTCAGCCTCAGGCTCCTCCTCAAGCTCACGACGCTCTTTTACCAACAGAGCCTTTTCAGTATCACGCTGGGTCGAGACAGATACATACTCGCCTACCGCCATCGAGAGGGCACCTGCGGTAAGCCCTGCGATACCAGCGGTCAAAATAAAACCCGAGGAGTCAGAAGCGCCAGCAACTCCCGCCACAATAGAAGCGACCGAGACGATACCGTCATTACTACCTAATACAGCGGCACGTAGCCAATTAAGCTTTGACGTTGGGTCCCCGTGGTACTCGTGATGCATATGTAGACATCATACTACACTCTGCTATTGTGTCTTTTGTGTGAGCGGCAGCGTTATAGTGAGTGGACTGGCCAAACCTTTGTATGGAGAAC
>JAUPWA010000045.1 GCA_030916835.1 Patescibacteria group bacterium
ACCCCAGCACACCAGGGATGTCCTCCAGTGAAGTATCATTTGCCTCCCAGAGCGAAAACCGCCTCGCCGCACTCTTAGCTGAGGAAGCCGAGAAGAGCAAAGGTACCATCCGCCCCAAAATCGAAATCGTCGGCGAAGCCTGTGAGAGTTGCTCAGCCTAAGCAAAGTAAAAGGCTCGGCGTAATTCACAGAACAAAGTTGGAACGTATAAATAAGCACAAAGCAAGTTGTGGTGCCTATCTTTACCAGTAAACTAGACACACTATGGCAGCAGGAATCATCAACGGAGGCGGCTCGACCGACCCAAACAAAATATTACCCATGAAGTACAAGTGGGCGCGTGTGCACTACAAAAAAGGCGTCGCCAACAACTGGGTGCCTGAAGAGGTCCCCATGCAGCAAGATGTTGAGCTCTGGAAGAAACCCGGTGGCCTCTCTGAGGACGAGCGCCGCATGATCCTGTGGAACCTCGGGTTCTTCTCAACCGCCGAGTCGCTCACCGCTAACAATCTTGTATTGGCAATTTATCGCCATATCACCAACCCCGAGGCGCGCCAGTATATCCTGCGCCAGTCTTACGAGGAGGCCGTCCATACCGACACCTTCATCTACTGTTGCGACACGCTCGGTCTCAACCCAGACGAGATCTACAAGATGTACGAAAACATCCCCTCAATTAAAGAGAAGGATGAGTTCGTTGTCGACATGACCAAGAACGTGTTTGACCCCTCTTTCACCACCGAGGGCACCGAGAACATCCAGCGTTTTGTGCACGACCTCGTTGGCTACTACGTCATCATGGAGGGCATCTTCTTTTACGCTGGCTTTGTCATGATGCTCTCGATGCTACGTAAAAACCGCATGGTGGGCGTGGGCGAGCAGTTCCAATTTATCTTGCGTGACGAGTCGGTACACCTCGCGTTTGGCGCCGACCTCATCAACACTATTGTGCAGGAAAACCCAGAGATTTGGACGCCCGCATTCAAAAAAGAATTGACCGACAACATCATGAAGGGTGTCGAACTTGAAAAGAAGTACGCCGACGACGCCTTGCCGCGCGGTATTGTGGGGCTCACCCCAACGACCGTGAAGCAGTATGTTGAGCACATAGCCGACCGCCGCCTCGAGCGCATTGGCTTGGAGCGCCAGTACCACAAAGACAACCCCTTCCCTTGGATGTCAGAGATCATCGACATGCCAAAGGAGAAGAACTTCTTCGAAACCCGCGTCACTGAATACAAAACCGGCGAGCTTGACTGGTAGGGGCCGGGTACTACAATTGTGGTATGGAAGAACCATTAGAGCGAGTTGAAAAGAAGGTAGACGAGCTAATTGAGACCGTTGGTTCGCTTTCTCAAAATGTAGGTTCACTTACTAAAAATTTCGACAACCTTTCGGGAACGGTTGATTCGCTTTCCACAACAGTACACAGCCTCTCAAAAACCGTTGACGATCTAACTGCCGCCGTAGCCCAGGGATTTAAACAAGTTGAGGAGCGGTTTCATGACATAGAAGAGAGGGTGGTAACGAAGGAAGATCTTGCAAATACTGAAGAAAAACTGACAAGCAAAATCGATGGTCTTCATCGTCGTATCGACGGAGAGGCAGAGGTAATCTCTCAACTCGAAACTCGCGTGCGAAAAATGGAAGAAGTCGCTGCCTAAAAAGTTAAAGGGCGACCGCTTGCGCGTGCCGCCCTTGTTGGTCATAGCCGCTTAACTCCATCGGCCGTTACCTTGATCTGATAGCCGCCTTCAAGTGGCAGCTCGTTGCCAGGAGTACGCGGCGCCCAATAGAGTACTTCGTTTTGGGCGCTGTGGACCGGGCCGACCACCGTCGAGGTGATCTTGTGGACAACAAGCCAGTAGATCGACTCGCCGTTCAGGACGTGGTATTTCTTCGCGGCAAGGTCAACGTACCAGACACCTTCGGGAATCATTTCAATCCCCTGGGTCGGGCTCGACCATATGACTGGAGTGTAGTTGGCGACCCTCCTTTTTTCGCCCATCCAGGCTGCGATCGCAAAGAGAAGAAATAAAATAGCGACAAAGCTCAGAAGGAGGACCAGCTTATTGCGGAAAATACCAAACGTGTTGGACATTGGAAACCCTTTCCTGTGAAGACCCTACACATATATTGTACTATTAGAATATAGTACTTGTCAAGCATTAGCCTGGCTTCCTATTTAAGGCTTTTTTCCACTGTGTATTCCCCCACGCGGGTGCGCAGAATGTGGAGTGAGAGCGCGGGGACGCCAAGCTGCACTCCAAGATTGTGCGCTATCGAGCGAGCATAGGCGCCCGAGGAGCAGGAGATCTTAATGGTCGCGCAGGGGAAGTCTCGGTCACCACCCGCACGTAAGTGGCGATGCCACAGCCGCAGTATTTCCTCTTGGCGAAAGTCGCCCTGCACCTTCTCAACATTTTGTTCGATATAGTTGAGCAATGTTTTTTCATTGATCTTATAGATATTGTCGAGCTCTATTTCGTAGATATTCACTGTCTTGTGTGGCACGACAATAGTCGAGAGCATGTTGGTGCGCGCCCACTCAAACATCGACTTCCCTTCCACCGCTTTGGACGAATAGGGCGGATACTCTTGCTCAAAACTGCCGCGAAACTCGTTGAGTCCTTTTTCCATCATTTTCTTGGTGAGATGCGATGGATCACCATGCTCCATAACGCGCCCCAAAATGTCATAGGTATCGGTAGCAAATCCAAAAAGGACATCGAGTACATACTCTTTGTTCATATCTAAATACGCATTGCGATTGCTGTTTGCCGAACCCACGAGCGCCAAAAGGACACCCTCGGCCATCGGGTCGAGCCGCCCCGCATAGGAGAGCACCTCATGCGCATACTCTGGCTTCTCTGCGCGCAAGCGATCAAGCCGCTCCAGTGGCGTCTCGCACAGGCGCTTGTAGAGATTGAGGACACGACCGGCCGAGTGGGGGCGCTGGCGCGGGAGGTGGCGGATATCATCAATCTTCTCGTTCATGTTACTGTTTTCTGTTAGAATACTATCTAACGCCCATATGTCCAAAAAAGCCCAACTTTCAACCGAGCCCTACAAGGGAGTGCGCGACTTCTACCCCGAAGACCAAGCCCTCCTCAACTACCTCTTTGCGACCTATCGCCGCGTGGCACAGAGTTTTGGCTATGTGGAGTACCACGCCTCAGTGCTCGAACCTGCCGAGCTCTATAAAGCTAAAGGTAGTGAGAATGAAGAAATAGTGAACGAGCAGACATACACGTTTCTTGACCGCGGAGAGCGCGAGGTCACCTTGCGCCCCGAGATGACGCCGACCGTCGCACGCATGGTCTCAGCCAAGCGCCGCGAACTCGGCTTCCCTTTGCGCCTCTTCTCAATTCCCAACCTTTTTCGATACGAACGCCCCCAGCGCGGCCGCCTGCGCGAGCACTGGCAACTCAATGTCGACCTCTTTGGTTCAAAGTCGGTAGATGCGGATGTTGAGATTGTGCTCGTCGCCTACGAACTCATGAGAGCCTTTGGGGCGCAAGACAACGACTTTGTCATTAAGCTCGGCAGTCGCAGCCATCTTGACCAACTGGTGCGCGAGCATGGGCTCTCTGCTGTTGCTGGCCGCGAACTCATCAATCTTTTAGACCGCAAGGGTAAAATACCAAAAGAAGAGTTTGACTCTAAACTCGCGACGCTTGGAGTGCCGGAAGGCGCACTCTCAAGTGACAATGAGCCTGAGGATATTGCAAAGGTCATCAAAGCACTCGAGGAGCTAGGGGTTTCAAACGCCGTGTTTGACCCGTCTATTGTGCGCGGGTTCGACTACTACACGGGGCTCGTATTTGAAATCTTTGACACTCACCCCGACAACAACCGTGCACTGTTTGGTGGCGGCCGCTATGACAACCTTACCGCCTTGTTTGATGACGAGCCTATTGTAGGTATTGGGTTTGGTATGGGTGATGTTACTATCCGCGACTTCCTTGCGGTGCGCAACTTACTACCTCCCTATATCCCGCCAACGCGCGTCTACCTAGCGGTCACCTCGCCCGAGCTCGTACAGTTTGCTATGGGTGTTGCAAAAGAGTTACGCGAGGCCAACATCCCGGCAGGTATAGACTTTGGTGAAAAGAAGCTGGGTGACCAAATTAAAACAGCTACTAAACACGCCATTCCCTTCCTCATCGTCATTGGTGAGAACGAGCAGTCCTCCAACAGCTTCACCATCAAAGATCTTAAGACTGGTGAGGAGAAATCTGTCACACGCGAAGAGCTCTCAAACTTCTTCAATTCATAATGCGCAAAATTGTATTTGACATAGAGACGACCGGAGAGGCGTTCGGTCAGCCAGACTTTACCAATCAAGAGCTCACCGTGGTGAGCATTTGGGACTCGCAGACAAAAAAGTTTTCGAGCTATTTTAAAGATGAGTTGCCCAAACTCTGGGGTATACTCGAGCGCGCCGACATCCTCATCGGCTACAACTCCGACCATTTCGACATCCCCATTCTCAACAAGTACTACCCTGGAGACCTTACTAAAATTAAGAGTGTTGATTTGCTCAAAGAGGTGCGCGCGGTCTTGGGTCGTCGGCTCAAACTCGACAATATAGCCCAAGCAACGCTTGGCGAGGGTAAGATAGCAAGTGGACTGGACGCCGTGAAATGGTTTGAGCAAGGCGAGCTCGAGAAGCTGCGTGAGTACTGCGAGGCTGATGTAAAAGTTACGCGCGACATATATGACTATGCGCGAAAAAATAAGTCACTGAAATATAAAGACTTTGACGGCGTGCGTGAAGTTAAACTCGATCCCTCACAGTGGGAGGTCGTTGACGACGCCCCCGCCCTTACCCACACCCTGCCGTTCTAGAGCGAATTATTGTGCTTTACGACAGCGTTGGTACAATAGTCCCATATGAATAGCCAATACGTTTTACCAATTACTATTGTGGTCGCTGGTGCAATGATTGCAGGAGCAGTCTTTTTTGTTGGTAAGTCAGGGATCCAAAACCCAAATGGAAATGGCACCACCAAAGTAACTGCTCGCCAGTATGACCCGAAGATTGACTATATCCTCGGCAACCCACAGGCGCCGGTAAAAATTGTTGAGTATGCTGACCTTGAGTGCCGCTACTGCAAGACATTTAACAACACTATGCACCAAGTTATGGATTACTACGGCCAGTCAGGTAAGGTTGCGTGGGTGTATCGCCCCTTCCCTCTTGCGCAAAATCACTCGCGCGCACCAAAAGAGGCAGAGGCGGCAGAGTGCGCAGCTGACCAGGGTGGCGATACCGCATTCTTTAAGTACATAGATGGAGTGTATGCGGTAACCCCGAGTGATAACAATCTCGACCCAGCCGAACTCCCGAAGATAGCCGGACAACAAGGGCTCAATGTCGACATCTTCAACCAATGTCTGAGTAGTGGTAAATACACAAAGAAAGTATCCGATAGTTACAATGAGGCAATTTCAGCTGGAGGACAAGGCACACCATTTATCCTTATCATGGTTGGCTCAGAAGCCGTAGCACTCAACGGCGATCAGCCGTATGACTCTATGCGCGCAGCAATTGACGCCGTACTCCAGCAGATCCCCGCGTCTCAGGGTGGCGGTACCACGACCTCAACCACGACCCCAAGTGCAACTCCCGCAGCGGCGCGCTAGTCTGAAAAGACATAACAAAAAAAATCCCGGCTCGCGCATGCGCGAGCCGGTTTTCGTTATCACTCCAGCAACCCAAGGCGATAAATATCAAACGAGTTTTCGCCCTCAAACATGTCTGAGGGGTTGGGGAGAAACACTCTCGTGCGGGTAATTTCTTGCGTGGCGTCTTTCAGTAACCGATGAAAGACCCGAAAATCATCCGCACACTGTGCGTAGTTGATAACATAGCGGCGCAGCTGTGGGCTGCCGTCTGCATTGCGCGACTTTTTGCACTCATACACGACAAATCGTCGCACTGGTTTATCGAACAGCGTGGTCACTGTGTAGTAGTTAAACAGTGCCTGCAAAATAAAAAGTGATTTCCCACTTTTCAACGGGCTAAACGAGTCAACAAACTTGTGGTCGATAATGTCGAGTGCCCCACGCTCGACACGCGACTCCACCACCAAATCAGAAACCGCTTTAATAGGTAGTGCCAACCCTTGCACACGCACCGTCCCTTTTACCTCAACCCCGAGCACCTTGTGGCGCGGCGGCTTGGCAAGATAAAAGTTGATAGCTTGCAGATACTCACGCTCCATCGAAACACGCTTCTCTTTTTGCGCACGCTTAGACTTCGCCTTCCCAAAATTGATTTCAAAGTCAGCGACATTTTTTAAATACTGCAGCCCAAAAACAATAGCCACCTCTCGCTGCTCAGGCTTTAGATTAAGCTCGTAGTAGTGCTGCAGCGCCATATGCGCGGCGCGCCCGACCACACCCGCCGGCGATGAGGGAGTATCGAAAACCTCCTCTACGTAGCGCTTGTACCACGCAAGCGGGTTGCGTAGATAGGCCATGAGTGAGGAGTGGCTCCAATGCTTAATAGGATACTTCCTCTCTTTTTTCATAGAAGCAGTATAGCAATGTTATCCTCATCTTGCCGCTTGAAACTAACTTTTGAGGTAGTATGCTGGAAAGCGGTTTTGTACAAAGGTGCCACATGTCAGAAGAACGTTCGGAAATACTCGATTTGGATGACCTCAGGGTAGCAGAGCTCGACGAAAAGGGGTGCACTATCGCCACGAGAGGCATCCTCTTTGCAATCGTTGTCTTATTGTTGATCTGCCTTCGCGCCATCGCTTCCAATTAACTGCCCACAGACAAGACCCGCGCAGCTTATCGAAGCGGCGCGGGTTCGTTTTTTATGAACTGTGCATACAGCAACTTGCCACGCCTGCGCATCAGGAGTAGGATTCGAAACTGGTTGCTCATTATTGGGCTGCAAATCTCAATCACTTGGGAGAGGCTGCATGACTGATACGCGTTCATTGTTTTTTTCATTTGCCTGCATTGCATCAAAGTGGTTTGGGAGTATTCAGCAACAACTTGTTGCGCAGGTTCCTGATCAGCCAGTGGTCATTCTTGACGCTGAAGAAACCAGATCACTGATCATTCGCCAACTTGCACAGCAGGGCGTGAGTAACAGCACTGCAGTGCAGTGTGCTACATGGGCCTCTCTGTGTACCATCATTGGCGCAGTGGAGAAAGCACAAGAAAAGGGTACGGTTATCCTGTCTAGCTTTTTTGGACTCGATGCCGTACTACACGCACATGCAGATGACGACACTCTCGAGCCATTGCTGCACACACAGAAGGCACTTGTTAATGCCTTGTCCAAAGCAGGCATTACACCGCCCACATATATCATCGACACGCACGATCCCCAGATACAGTTGATACGCCACTACCTTACGGAGATACCTGGCCAACAGGTTCCGATATGTTTCGATTCAACATCAGCGAATCCAACCCAAGACATCCTTGGGCAGATATTGGAGCGTCTTGGCATCGAAAGTACTGAGCTGGCTGTAGCCGCAGATTGAAAACCCC
>JAUPWA010000046.1 GCA_030916835.1 Patescibacteria group bacterium
AGGAGTGGTCATGACTGTGCGAGAACATGAGTTTCTGGATGGTGGCGTGCTGGTACTAGACACCAGCCCCTCCTTAACGCCAGCGTTCGGCTTCGAAATCTTCGAGGTATTTTACAAAATATCAGACAATGGCCGGGTATTCGAATCGATGGGTTCAGAGTACTGTCTCACCTCACAAGACGCACGAGAGCTGTTCGATCTGCGGATGAACTCCAAGGACCCAAGCAAACCAGTCCGGCCAGACGGCGGCGCCTATGGCTTGGTCATGGATGTCTTACGAATCTTCCTCGGCGAGACGTCCATGCGGCCGACCCCTACCCCGGACACCTGGCAAGACATGTTCAAACATGTCGTGAGTGCAACAACCTCAGAGATACTGACAGGCGATGATAACGAAATCTTGGCGCTATACAGCGGCGGCGACGTGATGAGCCGAATCTATCACGCTGCCGATGGGCAGGAGGTGACCATACCAATACAGACAGTCATTCTTCTGTTCAGCGCCGTGACAACCTTCTTGATGTTCGTGAAAAATCTGGAAAAGAAAGTTCACGCCAAGAACAGCATCCCGGCTCGCGCCGGGGCATAGGGCGCCAAGCCCAACGCCTACAGGGCTCCGACTTCGGTCGGAGCCCTTTTCATTCCCCCTTTTTTTCTTTTTCCTTACACTCCCCACCATACAAACATAAATTAGTAACAAAATTACTTATACCTGACAGTATCTGGGATTATTGCGACTATTTATCAAATCCCACATATTTGACGAAATAGGAATTATCTTGTATCGTGCAGCGGTGGCAGAAATAGCTACCTATCAGTGCGACAACCGACTGTGCGCTCAGCCGCTGCGGCTTGGGCGCGATTTTCCTGTATGGATGAGTGAGGCGCCGAGGACGCTTCGCACCCCAGTCCCCTCCCCCGAGGCGGCCTTGTTTGTCACTCGCTTTCGCAGCGAGTCATTTTGCACGCCATGCAATAAAGTAGTTGAAATTCGTGACGCCTCGTGTGAGCACTGCGGCGCTACCGTGCTCCTCGAGCACACAGCTACCACCTGCCCGCGCTGCAGCGAAGGTGTGCTTTCACTCAAACGTCTCACCATTTTTTAAACCGTCCGTAAGTTTAAGCTACCGATACTTATCGTCGCTTCCACTGTGTGTCTTGGCGCACGAGGAGGTCTTTTGCTTTTTCGGGCTCGAGCATAATGTCCTCGACCAGGCGCTCCATGCGCATACTTTGTGAGCCTTTAACGAGAACAACGTCGTGCTCATCAATGAGGTTCTGTAGCTCTTGTCCTGCCTTGGTCGAATCTTCGTATTGCAAAATATTTTGATCAGCCATGCCATTGTTGAGCGCACTCTGTGCTATGTCGCGTGCGCGAAATCCAACCGTAACCAAACTATCAGCACACTTCGCGACCTGTGCACCAATTTTGCGATGCTCTTCTACACTCAAGCGCCCCAACTCGAGCATGTCGCCGAGCGCTGCTATGCGGCGCATCTTTGAGCGCCCGTGCTTAAGGCTCTTGAGCGCCTCGAGCGCGGCCGAGACCGCTGCAGGCGAGGAGTTATAGGTGTCGTCGATAACGAGCGAGCCTTTGAGTCCCGGGATGAGGCGCATGCGCCCCCGCGGCGGCTGGTAAAGGTCGAGCCCGGTGAGGACCTCTGTAGTACTCTTGCCTATCGCGAGCCCCACTGCAGCGGCAGCAACTAGTGGCATGAGCGCGTGCGCACCGAGCACCCCTTTCACGATAATATCCTCGGTGCGCCCACCCATGTGGATTTTTGCCTGCATACCGGTCGGCCACTCACCTTTTTGCACGAGCAGTTGTGGATCTTCTAGCCGCACCTGCGCGTCCGAGGCCGCACCAAAACGGATGGTGTGTATACCGCGGCTCTCTGCACGCTCGACGATGGCCTGCATGCGGGTATCGTCTGTATAGATAACAAGCGAGCCATGCGGCTTTAGCGTATTGATGAGAGATGCCTTTTCGCGCACCACTGCCTCTGGTGAGTCAAAAAACTCTACATGCACCGGCACCTCCGGCAACCTTGTGATAACGGCTACATCAACCCGCAACCACGAAGCCAACGAGGAGATGTCACCCGGTTTGTCTGCACCAGCCTCGAGCACGAGCCACTCGGGATATGTTGTTGGGAATACAATAAGAAAAAGCCCATCGATCAGATTTTGCATCCATCCAATGGGGTTATTCCATGCATTTGGCCGACCCAGAATAGTGAGCGGCAACCCAAGCTCACTGTTAAAACTTTTGTCGCTTGCGCGCACACGTACACTTTTGGAAAGGACCGCAAAAATAGCATCCTTAGTTGAGGTCTTGCCCACACTGCCCGTGACCGCAATAATACGCGGCTTGTACTTTTTGAGGATAAGCTGTGCTTCAAAGCGCAAGAGAACGACAATAAGTTTTTTAAGCAGCGATTTCATACATGCGATTATCGGTCTGGTGGGACATTGTAATAATTGATAAGAAACTGCGTGAGTGAGTGCCAGGGGGGTGCCAGGGTCTGCGCAGCATAGGGCGCACCCACGGGCTCATACGCAAACAGGAAGATAAGGTACTTGGCGTCATAGGAGGGGAAGTACCCAAAGAAGCTATGGAGGAACCTATCGCTATAGTAGCCCCCGTTTACCGGGTCTGCAATCTGCGCTGTGCCCGTCTTTGCAGCCACGCTATAGTGCTCAAGTTTGTCTTTTCCATCTGCAAGCGATGTATCAACAACCTCGGTGAGCATGCGCGAGACGGTGAGCGACGTACCTGCCTGCAACACCTGTGTTTTTCGTGCATCCCAGTCGGGCGTTTGGCTAAACCCACTATTAAAGTGCACCTCTTTTACAAAATGTGGCACCACGAGGTAGCCCCCATTTGCCAACACAGCGAGTGCTCGCGTCATTGCAATAGGTGTTAGTGCAATACCCTGTCCAAAGGAGGCAGTGTCATACCCCACCTGGTACTTACTTTGCAAATTGTTTGTTATGCCTCGCACCTCACCCGGCTGGTCAATGCCAGTGGTCGTGCCAAAACCAAACCGAGTAAGGAAGTAGTCGCGCTGCGTTGCCTGCCCCATGCGGGTCGCTATCCATGATGCGCCCACATTGAGCGACTGGCTGAGCACTTGCTGCATAGGTATAGTGCCGCGCGCCTTGCCGTCAAAGTTGCAGATCTTCTTTGTATCAACAGTGAGACAGCCGGTGTCGTAGTAGGTTGTGGTGGCGGTTATGGCACCCGAGTCGAGCCCGGCCGCCATGGTGAGCGGCTTAATTATCGAGCCCATTTCATAGACATTTTGCACCATAGGGTTCGCATAGATACGCGGATCGTTTTGCGTATTAAACGCATTGAGGTCAAATGTTGGATATACCGCCATGGCATATATTTCGCCATTTTGAGGATTCATGATGATGCCGCCCGAGAGTTTTGGATGCCAGGTTTGGTCATAGATCATGAGCTGGCGCTCAAGCTCTGCTTGCACTGTGGGCTCGATAGTGGTCACCAGGTCTCCTTGTTTGGGTTCATTACTGAGAGTCGACTGCACGCTGCCAAACAGCTCAATAAAAAAGTTTGCGTAGAGGTCTGTTGCGCTGCGACTCAACACAGGGTCATACAATCGCTCGAGCCCATAGCGCCCCTCCTCAACATCGCCGTTATACGCAACAAAGCCAAGCGCTTGCGATGCAAGAGACCCGCCGGGGTAAAACCGCCAACGGTCATGCTGCAGGATGATACCCGGCAACTGCAGCGCAAGGATCTTTGCACCCACAGAGGCATCAAGATGTTCGGCCAGGAGCTGGTACCTTGTGCCTTGCTTGGTCGCCTTTGCGATAAACTGGTCGTGCGTGAGCGGCACAATATCTTTAAGCGCACTCCACAGCGCCTCAGCATCTGTCACCTTGGTCGGGTTGACCGCTATGGCAGAACCCTCCCGCATACTTGCGGCAGTGATCTGCGTGCCGTCTTTGTCTACAAAATATATGGTGCCGCGCTCAGAGAGCGTGTCTTGCGGTTCAACAAACTGCGAGCTCGCTTTGAGCGAGTAGGCGCTGCCGTGCACAATTTGCAAAAAATACAGCCGGCCGATGATGATGAACATCACAAGCACACAAAAACCCGTCAGGACTCTGACGCGGGACAGGAACATGTGATTAGCACTTTGGGTCACCGATTTGTGTTAACGGTCAGCACAGGCGACGCGTTGGTATAGACCACCGACACAGCGCGGGGAGAGACGAAACCAAGCATCTCTGCGTGCTCAGGCGTAATTGCCTTTTGCTGTGTAAGATATGCCATCTCCATCTCACCAAGCTCTGCAGCTAGTGTCTTGATGCGGTGCTCTGCAGCAGTGCGCGACGCGGTATGGACGACCGCCATGAGCAAAAATATACCATACAAAAAGACAGAGGCTGCACACACCACCGCAAGCAACGCATTGGTGCGGGTGAGGTATGTTTGATACAGACTGAGTGTGTGGGTGTTGGTGTTGGTGTGCATATAGTTAGTTTTTTTGGATTACTCGTACTTTTGCGCTGCGGGCCCGGGGGTTTTGTCGCACTTCACTTTGGCTTGGTGGGAGTGGCTTTTTGTAGACAAGCTCCCCTCCCCCTTTAGCAAACCGAGCAAATAGTTGCTTGACCAACCGGTCTTCAATGCTGTGGAAACTAATAACCACGATTCTGCCACCTGGCGCTAGGTGCGCCCAGGCAGCCGTGAGCCCTTTTTCAATAACCCGCAACTCATCATTTACCGCGATGCGCAACGACTGGAAGGTGCGTGTCGCAGGGTGGATGCGGCCGTGGCGATAGGCAGGCGGCACACTGTCGCGAACAATTTCAACCAACTCAAAACTCGTTGCAATAGGAGCGAGCTTGCGGCGCTCTACGATAGCTTTTGCGATACGCTTGGCATATCGCTCTTCACCATACCCAAAAAAGACATCAGCGAGCGTCTTCTCGTCCCACCCGTTGAGCGCCTCGGTGGCAGTAAACCCTGAGGCAGGGTTTTTGCCATAACTCATTGAGAGAGGTTCATCAACCAAAAATGAAAATCCGCGTCCAGAGGCGAGTTGGCCACTATTCCACCCAAGGTCAAAAAGTGCGGCGTTAATAGTAGGAGCATGCTCGTGTGCGAGCACCTGCTCAAGTTCAGAAAAATTTGATTCAACGATACGCACGCGTGTCTTGAATGGGGCGAGGCGCTTCGCTGCAAGCACAATGGCTCGTGGGTCAGCATCAAGCGCTAAAACGCGCGCCTTGGTGTGTGTAAGGATAGACTCACTGTGCCCACCCTGCCCGAGCGTCGCATCAACAATAAGGCCGCCCTCGGCTGGCTGTAGTGCCTCGAGCACCTCTTTGGTCATGACACTGTGGTGCACCTCTGGCTGCACATGCGCGCTACCCTCCTCTCTTGTGGTTGAGCGGTGTGCATGTGCAGACATACGTGCTAAAGATGTGTTCATCATAAGATTCCTAGATCGCCCAGTTTTTCGGCCATTTGGTCGGCGCTTTTTTCAATACGGCGCTTGTACTCCTCCCACGTCTTCTCGTTCCAAACCTCGATGCGGTCAGAGACTCCAGCCAACACCACTCGTGAACGCAGGTCGGCAAACTCTTTAAGGTAGTCTGGCACCAGGATGCGCCCGGCTCCATCAACCTCCGTATCGACCGCACCAGCAAGCAAGAAGCGAGAGAGGCCTCGGGTATCTGCTTGGCCAATAGGCAGGTCAATAAGTTTTTGTGCTATACGGCCCCATGTCTTTTCAGGGAACATAAACAAGCACTGGTCGAGCCCGCGCGTGAGTACCACTTTGCGTCCAACCTCCTTGCGGAATTTTGCGGGAAGCGAAAGCCGTTTCTTGTTATCGAGTGTGTGTAAGTATTCGCCGATTAACATTGTGGTGTAACGGTTTTTTGCGGGCATCCCACTTCATCCCACTAAGAGACAGTATACGACACTTTGCCCCACTTAACCGCTTTAGTTATCCACATTTGGTATGAAAACCACATGAGGCGCGGTAGACTGTCTATGCGCAAAGAGGTTTTACTCTTATCGAGCTATTGGTCGTCATTGCGCTCATCGCGCTTTTAGCCTCAATAGTCTTTTCGTCACTTAGTGCAGCACGCGAAAAAGCGCGCGTTGCTCGCGCGCTTGAGGAGCTCCACCAACTCGCCCTAGCGCTCGAGCAGTACCAAAGTGACCACGGGGGCAACTATCCAGATGATGTAACCCGCTCCATACCTCCAGGGCTTGAAGATTATTTGCCAGGCGGTAACTGGCCCAACGCTCCATGGCCCAACACGGTCTATGACTGGGACAATTGGGCCCCAGCAGACTTAGACTATGCACCTAAAGAGCAGGTATACCAGATAAGTATTCGTTTTTGTACTAGCG
>JAUPWA010000047.1 GCA_030916835.1 Patescibacteria group bacterium
TCCGATCTAATTGGCCGAGCACTCGACCTTATTGAGCACATGACGAGTGTTTTTGGTTTAAAGCTTGGCGAAGATTATCGCTATCGCCTATCTCTCGGAGATCGTGCAAATACTGAAAAGTATTACAAAAACGATGCCGCTTGGGAAAAAAGCGAAGACTTGCTGCGTAAACTTATGACCGCTCGAGGCTGCGACTTTGTTGAGGCAAAAGACGAGGCTGCATTTTATGGCCCAAAGATAGACATCCAGATGAAAAACGTGAACGGTAAAGAAGACACTGCTTTCACAGTGCAATATGACTTCTGCATGCCTGACCGCTTTGATCTTAATTTTGTCGGCGAAGACGGCAAGGAGCACCGCGCATTTGTGGTACACCGCTCATCAATTGGTGCCATTGAGCGCATCATGGCGTTCCTTATCGAACACTACGCAGGCGCGTTCCCGCTCTGGCTCTCACCGGTGCAGGTGCGCGTTTTGCCAATCGCAGAGGCACATACAGCCTACGCAAAAGAGGTTTTTGAACTTCTTAAAAAAGCGAATATTCGCGCTGAGTTCGACGACAGCAACGAAACGCTTGGTAAAAAAATCCGTGACGCAAAGACCGCAAAGATTCCTTACACGCTTGTCATTGGTGACCAAGAAGTTGCCAGCCGCACCGCAACGCTCGAGGGTCGCGCTGGTAAATTAGGTCAACTCTCTATCGACGAGATCATCATCAAGCTTGCCGACGAGATTGAAAAGCGCGCCTAAGCCTATCTCGCCTTGGCTTTGCCAAACAATCCAAACGCAAACCACTGCGCAAGTGTATGGTGTGCACGCTTTACTACTATTAGGTATGCAGCAAGTAGTACCCACAGACTCAAAAACCCCCAGTAGAACATAGACCCCACCAACCCCAAGTCGAGCCCGGTGTACGGCACCTGTGTCAGAGTCACATGAGGTGCACGATCGGTTTGCGTGTATGGGCCGCTCGTATACGAGGTCGTGTACCCAACTGGCGCCACGGGGTAGTGCGCTGTTTGCGTATATGCATACCCGCTCGTGTATGCGGGCGCTCGATAATTCACCTGCGGCACTGGCGCATATACCGACACGTACGGGTTTGGCACATACGAATTTGCATATTGGTTCGTATAGGTGTTTGTATTACTTGTATTGGTGGTGTTGGTGGTATTCGTTGTGTTGTTTGTATTGTTGTAGGTATTTGTATTGTTTGTGGTGTTGTTTGTGTTTGTAGTATTACTCGTATTTGTATTACTTGAATTGTTCGGATTATACGAGTTGTTTGTATTATTCGAATTAGTATTTTCGTTGTTTGTCGTGTTCGTATTGGCAGTAGTGTTCGTGTTGGTATTCGTGTTTGTTTCGGTCGTTATATTTGAAACAGGTGTTGCTGTTGGTGGTGTCACAACCACCACCGGAGGCGGTTGGGTGACTGGGGGCAATTGTGTTGGGGGTGTTTGCGTTGGAGGAGTTTCCACTGGCGGCACAATATATACGGGAGGTTCCTGCACAGGAGGGTTTACTACCACTGGTGGAGGTGCTACGGGGGGCGCCACAGGGCTCCCACCAAATCCCCCTCCAGCATCGACAACACCCGTGGGCGGCGCTTCAACTGGCGCCGATCCACCCGAATCTCCCGGTGCACCACCACAGCACCCATCGCCACCCGGCCCACCAAACCCAGCCCCGCCATTGTCAGTCGGTGGACTATCTACCGGCGGCGCCACATCAACACTCACGCCCCCAGAGTCTCCTGGCGAGCCACCACAACACCCATCACCCCCAGGCCCACCAAACCCAGCCCCGCCATTGTCAGTCGAGCCGCTGCCATCGCCGCCCCCGCCACCATCGCCACCGCCCCCACCATCATCTGCATGCGCCACGAGCGCGTGTGTGTCTGCGTGGTTACCACTTGGCAAAAGAGGTACAACAACATACAGCATGCACAGCAACGTACCCGCAGCAACAGCTGCGAAGAAAAATTCATATGTAGTGAGTGTAGTATTTTTTTGCATAGGGTATGAAAGTTAGTTGGCGAACATCTGCTCGCCAACTGCCGTATTACTTTTTCTTGAAGTGCTTCGTGATTGATTCACAATTTTTTAGCACCTCTGGTGGGATGCAGTGCACCGAGCCGACGCGTCGCGTGCGACACGAAGTGTTTTTACACACCTCAGGAACCGTCACCTCGACAATGTGTGTGCGAGTAGGCGCAAGTTTGCGAAAAGTTATAGTGCGTCGTGAGCGCCCTGTATGCCATAGGCTTGGTCGGGCAACCACGTTTTGCACCATCTCTCCTCTTCCAAAAAATTGCCACTGCCACTGATCGCCATCTGGGATAAACGAAACCAGTGGATGCATAGGGTCATACCCCACACCCCGAAACTGGTCCCACTGTCCCAAAAAGTACTCCCGGTCATAGGAGGAGAGGCCGGGGAGCTGCTCGATACACCAAGCAACAGACTTGGTACACCGATTCACACCTCCCTCGTCCCACAAGAATGACCGCGCGCGCGGCACCTCATCTGGTGGTCCCAGTAATGATGCGCCGCCGTTTGCGAGTAGATCTCGCCGAGTCAGAGTGTACATATGCCCCCTTATGATGCACAAAAACCTTTTGGCACAATCGCAACAAAGTCGACACCGCCAATTGACTGATACTGTACAAAGTCGTTTTCACGACCACGCTCTTTGTTGCGAGGCGTTGAGGCTATCGCGTTAAGCGTATTTTCAACAGGCAGGTACTGCAGCGATGCTTCTTGTCCTTGCGCATTGAAGATGCGAATAGTGACGATAAGATCAGTGCGTTGCGCTCCAGTGATCATCTCGTTTGGGAGAGCAACCGCCGCCTGCGAATCGCGCAGCGGCACATCCCCAACAAGGTAGCCTCCTTGGTTGATAAACATGGTTGAGCGTATGCCGTCACGATAGCGCACCGGGAGCAGGAGTTGTGGCGGGACTATGCCGCCGAGGTTCCCGAGTTGGTAGCGCGCACGGGCACAGCCCGCGCGCTTGGTAGCGCCTGAGCGTATGACCGCATGCACATACTGACTTGGCAACTTCCCTGCCGCGAGCGTAGCCACCACCGAGTCTTCTTCATACACAACGACTGTCGCTTGCGTAAACCCTGAACGAAAGTTTCCCGGCCCAGGGATATGCGGCGCACTTTCGTATCGACTGAGCAGTTCACTGCTTTGGCCAAATGCTGCATGGGCGTAGAGATACGCACACACGCCTAGCACGCCCCACAGCAGTAACGAGCCCGCAAAAACTTTGCGCACAGCTGCCTCCTAAGGAACAAGACTGAATCTATTAAGCACTCAACCACCTGAAGCATTGATGAAGCACAAAAAACCCGCATCGCTGCGGGTTTTTTATTTTGGAGATAGAAGTGAGACGTTATGCGCGAGCGCGATTAATCTGTGAGAGGATGAACTCGTCAGTAGAGTCTGTGTTTGCTGCAGCAGGCGTCTCAATCACCTCTTCGTGAGCATGCTGTTCAGCGACCTTATGAGCAACCTGCGTGTGCTCATCTGCCTCACCAAAGAGTGCACTTTTAAGACCACGTGCCACGGCAACATGTGCGCGCTTCACAACAATAAGATATGCACCGAACAGCGAGAAGAGGGTGAGGAAGCTCCAGTACACTACGCGGCCAATGGGCCCAAGCTCAAGACCAGTGTATGGCACCTGTGAGAGAGTGATGTATGGCGTGCTTGGGTTGCGATACACCGGCTGCTGATAGGTTGGCTGATAGACCGGCGTTGGGTTTGAGTAATAGGTTGGCGTTTGGTACACCGGGTTAGTGTATACAGGCGCAGGATTGTTATAGACAATTTGCGTCTGGCTTGCCGGTGGATTTGTCACCGTAATGTTGGTCGGCGAGCTGATAGTAGTATTTGCGTTCACCACTGAGTGGTCATCAACACTACAGCTGCCAGGATAGATACAGGTGTTTGAAGTTGTATTGTAGCTGTCGGTTGTATTGTAGCTGTTAGAGGTATTACCATTGTCGTAGGTGCTGCACGAGTTCGGTGTGGTGCATGAGGTGGTGTTGCCATTGTCCCACATATTTGATGGTGCATACGTGTAGGTATTACCGTTGTCCCAGGTGTTAGTAGGAGCGTAGGTGTTGGATGGAGTTGAACCACCATAGAAACTTGGGGTTGCGTACCCGCTAGACACTCCGCCGTAGAAACTCGGAGTAGAGTAGCCACTAGAGCCACCATAGTAGCTTGGGGTGGAGTAGGAAGAGTACGGAGATGAGTATGAACCGTATGAAGTGCCGTAATCATAGTTCGGTGTGTAGGTGTCAATATATGAAGGGCTTGAGTCGTAGCTGCAGCAACCACCACCATCACCAACAAACCCGTCGGTGCTATCCCACTGAGCATGTGCAACTGGTGCTGCAATCACCAAAAAAGCAACAGCAAAAAGGCCGAAAACGGTGGATTTAAAGGTATTCATATATGGCTTCATATTATTCATAAACATCTAGTTAATAACATTTCTAATAATTAATGTCAAGGGTCTCCCCTTTTTGAAAATCGATTAACATCGACTCTCAAAAAGAGGTGGGAGAGGGTTGCATAGTACCCCTCCCAACCTTTCGTGCACATGAGGTCAGATCTGGTTTCTCCGGAGAGAATCACACTCTGGCCCACACAGTGCGTTGTCACGCACACACTGTCCTTGTGTTTGAACAATGCGGAGCGACCAATTGCCGCAGATCTCGGGCCGGATCAAGACGTAGACGAGGCCGTCTGCGTCTCGATATTCGTAGTGGCGCACCCTACGCGACGCCTCATTCGGCCACTCGGCCGTCAGCGCGATCACGTTGGGTACCAAGACACCTCGACCGAACAGCATCCTTGTGAAGCGGAAGCCTCCGTCCATAACAGGAATCTCATCGAGGAATCCTTGGCCACTACGTACCTCACCCAGAAGAGCTTGGTACGCGGTGTTTGGCACGAGGTTCCCCGAGCACAGTAGCCGCAAAGCTTCTGCATCAGAAACTCCGTGAAGCGGATCTCTTCCTGGCCACCGCCAGAGAAAGTCTGACGCTTCTGCTTGGGCGGGACTTACGCCCGCACCCAAGCAGATTCCTCCTCCAACGATCTGGAGGAAGTCTCGTCTGTTCATGTTATCCTCCGTTTTGAGCGATGAAAGGAGTGAGTGTGCCCGAACCTTCGACGGAGACGGCACCAAGAACGGTTGTTCCGGGCTCCACACCACCAAGGCCGCATAGCATCCGCGGCTTGCCCTTGTAGGGGCCATCCGTGAGAGTGGGCACATACACGACTGGGAAGTCGGTCTGTGCGCACGCCCATGCGCGATGGTTCTGGGTATTGAGCGCCTGCCGGTAAAACACCAGCGCGGCAAACTCAGTGATCGGGATGTCAACCGCATAGATCGCCGGAGCAACCTGTACAATCGGCATCATGCCGACGCACCTGTTGCCGGTGCCCACCAAAGCGACCTGCCTTGGCATTTGACCTGGGTAGTGAATCGCGACACGCAGGTTACCCCGCCTGTGCGAAAACTCTACCCGGCCTTGCCGCGCCGCTTTGAAGAGAGGGATTGCGTAGTCGCCAACAATGGTGCCATTGTCGACGTATGGCAGAACCGCGAGGCTCTGCGTAACGACGAAATACGAGATACGAACCGTGTCTTTCAACACGTTCGGATCCGGCACATGTTCGCCCGGCGTGCAGACGAACTCTGGTGGCCCTTGCATAGCTGCAGAAGCTGGTGGCTGCTGTGCCCCGCACGCAGCGAGGAGCAGCAGTAGGCAAGTCGCAAGAAAATTACGCATTGTCTTACCTCATGTTGTCCCGCAATGCGGGAGTTGTGATGAACATCTGCTTCACTTTTCATAAGCGAAGACATGTCTGCGTACTTTTATTAAATACGTACACACATCCGCACTTATAGTTTTGGGTGGGACAGCTGGATTACAGCTGCCCCATCCGATTTCAGTAATCCGAGAAGAGGCCTTTGGGTGGTGCACCCGGAATTTCCCATCGCTGGAAAATTCCAGGTAGTCCCGGCGCTTTGCCGCGCCTGATCACTTTTGCACCTTCGATCGCCAGCGGTGGCGCATCTGCGCGAGTGGTAACCGCTAGTGGTGTGCCTGGTGGAGCAGGCCCGAGAGCCTGAAGGTCGGCCTGACGTAAATCTACTCCACGCGGGCCGCAGGCAGCCAAAAGCAACAAACAGACAAATACTGCCAAGTTACGCATTTTTGCCTCCAATTTCCTATAAATGAGCTTTACCGCATATTATATACTAAAATATTACTTTGTCAAGTAAAACGGCAGGGGGTCTCGGGGACCTTCCTGCCGTTATTGTGCATAAATTTAGCACTTAGTTTGGTGGCCTTTGAGCCGGAATGGCAAGCCCGAGTCTCTGGACTCGCTGTCCCTGGATTTGCCGCCTAATATCAAGTTCAGCAAGCGGCGCTTGTCGCCCCTGGCCGGCAATACCACCGCCAGCGTACACTCCCATCCCACTTTCAGGTGGTGGTTGTCTTGTGACGGCCACCGTGCGAGCTGGTTGAGCAGGTGCGCGCGCGGCTGGCCGGACAGCGGGTTGAGCAGTGGCCGGTCTGGCTGCCGGTTGGGTGACAGTGGGTGGTACTGCAGCAGCAGCGGGTTGAGCAGCGGCGGTTCTTTGCATTGCCTCCAACTGCGCCTTCAATTGAGCGACTTCCGCCCGTAGGGCGTCAATCGCCTGCTCGCGTGCCTTATTATGATCCTGAAGTTCGGAAAGCGCCGCCGAGAAACTCCGGTTTCTGGCATCTAGAGTGCCGACCTGTTCTACCAATCTCGCGAGTCTTTCATCGGTTGGCTTTATCACCTCCTTTGCTATGAGCTCTGCAACACTCGCCCACTCTGCAGGACTAGCAGGCCCAGCAGCAGGAGGAGTAGATGGAGTGTCAGCAGCGTATATCGGCGCCGCGGCCAACATGAACATAGCAACAAGAATCATGCGTAGCATTGGTTTATTCCTTCCAGAAAACTGAAGCGCCGACTGGCGCATCTACTGCAAGTATTTTGTATTAAAATATTACTTTTGTCAATATCTCTGCAATGGTTCAAAAGCTCAGGCACGCGAGATTATATAAAAAAGGACAGCAGGGTCTCCCCTGCTGCCAACGACTCGAGCACAGTCTTTCACGATAAAGGTTTTTGACCTTGCGATTCTTTTTGCTTTTGCAATTCTCGGAATGCCTTGAGGACCTCCTCCGGTCTAACGGGAGTCGTAGCGCGGACTTTAGTCTCCACTTCACCTACCCTCCCACTCAGGGTATCGATCCTACCTGCCTGAGTGTTTATTGTTTGCCCATGAATATCTACACGGGCCTCGAGCTTCTGCAACTTTTCAGCAAGTGGGCCAACCGCGTGGTCAAGTGTTTGGGCCCATTCACTAGCGCTCCCGGCTGGAACAGCAACCGCCACAGGTGGTGCCGGAGCTACCTCGTGAGTGCGCTGGTCGAACAGACCAAGTTTGACTGCGCCCAAGACGCATAGTCCCGCCACAACTCCCACAAATCCCGAGTAAGCTACCCAGGAAGGGATTTTTGCAGTGTATAGGCGCTCTAACCCCTCTGCCACCACTCTGCCGCCCCACCGCACAGATGTGAGTGCCCCGGTGAGTCTTTGTCTCACTACTGAGAGATGTTTCTGCTTGGCGGCCGCTGTTCTTTCTGAAACCTCCGACATAAGCTGCGGGGGCGGCAGTAGATCATTGTGAAGCGTCGGGTCGTCGAGATTGTACTCTTGGAATACTGTCGGTGCTTCTGAAGCCCGGGGCAAACCAGTCTCTACCAGCATAGACTCATCAAGAACAAAAACATCGCCGTCATCCAGACCCGAAGCGGGCGGATCCGGAGGAGGTTCTCCACTACTGCCCCCGAACACAAGCTCGCGCAGTTCGGCAAGTATCTCCTTGCGCGATCGCCTTCCATCACCAGTCCCTTGTGGTACCAAATTCGGTTCGACATCCATCTCACGCTCTCCCTGTTACAGCTGCAAACACTCTAAACAAAAAATGTCAACTCAGCAAGGGCCACTACTCTGTAGCATACGACCCGACAAAGTCTGCGGTGACAACAAAGCGATTCGATTTGGTTGCAAACGAGTCGCAGGTAACAAGCGTCAGATGTGGCGCATCGTTCGGGAGCTCAATGATGCTTTCATTTGCATCACTCGCATCCGCCACGCGCACGCCAGTGACGCTATAGCGATACTCCTTACCCGCTGAATAGACACTCACCACATCTCCAGTCTTTAAATTTTGAATACCATTAAACGTCTTGTAGTACTGGTGGTACACAATGGGCAAATAGCTTGAGTGACCAAACAAGAGCACGGTCCCATTCTCCCCCAACAGAGCTGAGGTTGGATAGTGCACCGCGCCCCGGGTGAGCTCTTGGTCGAGCACCGCAACATCGGTTGAAGTGGGGTTTACGATAGTTGCGTCAAGATTAATTTTTTTTGCAACTATCCGCACCGGCTCTTCGGGGGTGTTTTGCGCCGGTGTTGGGTTTTGGTCGTCTTCACCACGCGGCGCTTGTGAGGTGGGTGGTATAGGATCAGGGGTGGCGCCCACCAGCACAAGAAACCCAAACGTTAAACCAAACAAAAAGACGAACATGAGTGTAAAGGCCCAGCTGTGTTCGTAAATCTCTCTAATGATGCCTTTGTGTGCCATGGCCGCGCTTCACGCAATCTAAAGTATCTTTACCGTACCATAGATAGGTATACATTGACAATAGCGTTGCTTTATGCTACGATAATACCATCTATGTCACACGATACACACGGCCACTCAGCATCCCCTGTTCGTGACGCGCTACTGCGCGCTATTTCTATTATTGGCCTTATCGCGATACTCGTCTTGGGCGCTTGGGGCATTATTCAAATTGTTATGGGTCTCCCCAGCTTTTTTGAGCGTTTTAGTAGTGGCACTACTCCCCCACCCACCACCACCTCAAGCAGCGAGCAGATAATCATCACTGCGCCAAGCATCGTAACATCGGGCCAACCATTTACTCTCGCCTGGCAGCGCAAGGGCGGCAGTGGCACGGTGAGCTACTCGTTTAGCTACGCATGTGTCGAAGGTCTGAGTTTTGCTGCACCAACACCTGCAGGCAAGTACACCCAGGTACCCTGTAACACTCCATTTAATTACACCAATGCAACGCAAACTGTTGATCTCATAGCACTCTTGCCCACCACGGCAACCAAGCAGGTGCAAACAGCACTCACTGTCAAAGCTATTCGCCTTTCAGACAACACAGCAACTGCCTCTGCCTCAAGCACGCTTACCATCTTGCCAGCAAAAAGCGCGCAGCCAGCAGCCTCTGCAAACACGGGTACCACGCACACCTCATCGGGTACTTCTAGCCGCTATACACCTTCGGGCCGCACCACCAACCTATACGGCAACCCCGACCTTGTTGCTCGCATTATTTCAGCACGACCGGTAGGCGATCGATATTCGGTCCAGTTTGAGATCAGCAATGTTGGCACCAACGTCACCCCATATGGTTGGGAGTTTACCGCAAACCTACCGCTCACACCGGCATACACCTATGCCTCACACCCCCAGCAAAAGCTCTACCCGGGCGACAAGATCGTCTACACGCTCGGTTTTGACGCACCAACATACAACTACTATTACAACAATACCTTCAGCATCACCGCCGACCCGCAGTATCTTACTAACGACGCAAACCGCTCAAACAACACCGCGAGCGTTTCGATATAAGCTCACCCAAAACAAAAACTCCCCGCATAGCGCGGGGAGTTTTTAGTTTAGATGTCGAGGTTGGCGAGCTTCGCGTTGGATTGGATGAATGATTTGCGTGAAGTCACATCCTCACCCATGAGGATATCAAAGACTCGGTCTGCATCAGAAGCGTCGTCAATCGACACTTGTTTGAGTACACGATTGGTTGGGTTCATCGTTGTCTCCCACAACTCTTCAGGGTTCATTTCTCCAAGACCTTTGTAGCGCTGTATGCGAATCTTTCCTGACGCACCCCCCTTGCCAGACGTGGCTACTTCTTCCTCCATGCCCTCCATAGCTTCAGCGTCGGAGGGGACTTCAGCACCTTCCTCACCTTCACCCTCAATTGCAGAGTCTGCATCTTTGCCGAGGAGCTTCATCTTCTCTTCGTCGGAGTAGGCGTACAACACCTCTTTACCGCGCTTAATTTTGTAGAGCGGCGGTTGCGCGATATAGAGATAGCCGCCCTCAATCACCGGTTTAAAGTGACGATAAAAGAGCGTGAGCAACAGTGTGCGGATGTGTGCACCGTCAACATCGGCGTCGGTGGCGATAATAATTTTGTGGTAGCGCAATTTTGAAATATCAAAGATGTCACCAATGGCTGTGCCGAGCGCCAAAATGAGATGTTTGATTTCTTGGCTGGCGAGCATCTTGTCGAGGCGCGCGCGCTCAACGTTGAGAATTTTGCCGCGCAGCGGCAGTATGGCTTGCGTGCGGCGGTCACGACCCTGCTTAGCCGAGCCACCTGCCGAATCTCCCTCTACAATAAACACCTCCGACTCTTCAGCCTCTTTGCTTTGGCAGTCAGCGAGTTTACCCGGTAGGCCAAACCCTTCGAGCGCACCTTTGCGCAAAACTGAGTCTTTTGCGGCCTTTGCTGCTTTGCGCGCCTTGAGTGCAAGGATTGACTTCCCCACTATCGCGCGAGCATCGTCAGGACTCTCCTCAAGGAACATCGCGAACGCCTCGCTAAAGACGGTCTCTACAGCACCGCGCGCCTCAACGCTCCCTAGCTTTGCCTTCGTTTGACCTTCAAACTGAATTTCGCGCAGCTTTACTGAAACAATTGCCGTGAGCCCCTCGAGCACATCGTCGCCGGTGAGATTCTCCTCACTCTCTTTGAGCGCGCCACTCTTGCGACCATAGGCATTGAGTGAGCGTGTGAGCGCAGTACGAAAGCCGGTAATGTGTGTACCTTGCTCAGGGTTGTAAATATTGTTTGCAAACGGGAAGACGCGCGACGAAATGTCGTCGACATACTGGAGTGCAATTTCCACATTAATGGTGTCATTGGGCCCGCCGCTTGGGTTTGTGTACTCCTTCTCAATGTAAAAAATATTTTTATGCACTGGCTTTTGATAGCGGTTTTGGAAGGAGATGAATGAGCGCAAGCCTCCCTCAAAATAGAACGTCTGCGACGGGCAGTCCGAAAGACTGTCTCGCATGTAAAAGACTTTACCCGGCTCCGGCAGCTTGGCCGTGCTCTTGCGCGCATCAATGATCGTGATGCGCAGTGCCTTCACCAAGTAGGCTTGCTCGCGCAAATGGTTCACCACCTTATCAAAGTCAAAATCGATAGTTGTAGTGAAAATCTCTGGGTCAGGAGTAAAGGAAATTACAGAGCCATGGAGCTTGGATGAGCCGATCTTCTTCACTGCGGCCTTTTTCTTACCTTTTGCGTACTCTTGCACATGTGACGCACCATCGCGGTGCACCTCTGCACGCATAAAGGTTGAAAGCGCGTTCACCACCGAGGCACCCACACCGTGGAGACCTCCAGAGACCTTGTACCCCTCACCGCCGAACTTACCGCCGGCATGCAGTGTGGTCATGATAGTTTCGAGCGCTGAGACCTTGGTGGCCTTGTGAATATCAACCGGGATACCGCGACCATTGTCCGTGACACGTATTATATTCCCAGGCAAAAGCACAACCTCAATGTCATCACAAAAACCACCCATCGCTTCGTCGCGTGAGTTATCAAAAATTTCCCAGATGAGATGGTGGAGACCATCCGAACCGGTGGTCCCGATGTACATGCCTGGGCGGCGGCGAACTGCCTCAAGCCCCTCAAGGACGGTAATGTCCGCAGCGCTATAGCTACCCTTTTTCTCCTCAGCTTTTGTCTTTTCTTTGGCCATAATTAAGATATACCCGTTTTGGGCTATGCCTATATTCTACCAAATTTTACCCAAGTATGGAAGCAGAATTCGCCAGTTTACGGACTGAAAAATGCTTGCAAATTATAGTTTTTGTGCCCTACTGCTAGCGAATTTCAAAACCCTTCGCCTTAAGTACTGCATACACCTTCTCCATCGCTGCGTTTGCCTCATTGTCGGTGAGTGTGCGGTCAAATGATTGGAAGATAAGGCGGTACGCGAGCGACACCTTACTCTCCCCGCCGTCTGGCGAGGCAGGCTTTTCGAAGCGATCGAATAGTGTCACCTTGCCACAGAGCTCTCCTGCAGCTTGCTCAATGAGCTGTAGTACTTCGACAGACTCAATGCTGTTTGGTACCCAAACAGCAACATCGCGCACCATGTAGGGGAATTTTGAAAAAACCTGATAGCGCTCAGTGTTAGAAATTGGCAAGTTGTCGTACTGGGTAGGAACATGCGTAAGTCCTATTTCTTTTGCAAAAGCTTCCAGGCTTTTTTCAGTAGCTGAGGAATTAAATTCAAAAGAACGACCAGAACCTGAGATTTTTTTAATTGAATTCTCCTCAATAGTGCATACATGGATCTCTTCACGGCCATCGTTCCAGATGGTCCCAATTTCGAAAATTTTTACTTTATTAAGCGAGAGAAGATCCTTGTTTGGAATGTTTCTTAAAAGTGCAGCTATCAATCCTTCTTTTAATTCAGTGCGCATATACGGGCGAACACCATCAACTTTGTTTAGTATGACGCGTTCACCCTTGTCGGCAAAGACGCTCGTATACACCTCGCTAAAACCTTGCGAGGTGAGATATTCGCGGATTTTCTCCGCCCAGTAGAAGTTTTTATTTATCTCTGGCGCTTTAGTGAATGGAGGCAACACTTTGCCAGGCACTCGGTCATAGCCGATGATACGGCCAACCTCCTCAATAAGATCTTCAGCAATAGCAATATCGAGCCGCTCAAAGGGGGCTACTACTTCAAACAACCCACTCTCCTCTTTGTAGGCAAAACCTAAACGCTGAAACACATCAGCCACTTCAGCACCAGTGAGTGTAATACCGAGCACTTGGTTTATCTTCTCTACAGTCACGCTCGCCTTGGCCTCGGGCTTTGGGTCTGGGTACACATCAACAAATTCCACCACCTCGCCTCCGGCTATTTTTACAATAAGGTCAGAGACCTCTCGCATCGCGTAGGCAGCCAAGTTGGGCGAGATAACTTGCTCAAAGCGGGCCGATGCATCGGTGCGTAATTTTAATTTTTGGGCAGTCTTGCGTACAGATATACCATCAAAGTTTGCAGACTCGAGGATAATGTCGGTCGTGGCTTCGTTAATGCCAGCCGGCATGCCGCCCTTTACGCCTGCAACGCCAATTGCCTCACTTTTGTTTGCATCGGCAATAACCAACATCGACGAGTCGAGCTGATACTCTTTTTCATCAAGCGCGAGTAGTTTTTCGCCATCTTGTGCCGGTCGAACTGAGATATGATACCTACCATCCTTTTGAGCGAGCTTACCTGCGTCAAACGCATGCAGCGGCTGCCCGAGCTCAAACATCACATAGTTCGTTGCATCAACAATATTGTTTATCGGTCGCTGACCAAGTGCTTCGAGACGATTTTTGAGCCACTCAGGAGAGGGCCCCACCTTCACACCTTTCATGTAGCCCGCGATGTAGCGATTACATAGCGGCGTATCAATCCTTACTTGTACCAACGCCTCTTGTGAGGATCCTTCTTTGAGCGCGCCGAGTTCAGGCTCAAGCGTGCGAATAAGAAGGTCCGAGGAAGAGGTGTTTAGAGGATCTCGCTTCATGGGCAACTTAAGGATTGCTGAAAGTTCTTTCGCAATACCTCTGTGACACAAGCAATCATGACCGCGGTTCGGGGTTATTTTTACATCCAAAATATAATCATCCTCTTTTGCCTCCACACCATCAATCTCAAACGCATGGAACGTCAAAGCCTTCTCAAGCTCCTCAGCTAACGGAAGCTCTGCATTGAAGAATGTTTGGAGCCAATTACGTGAAATAAGCATACTGTTTAAAATTGATTGATGAAGCGCAAGTCAGCCGAGTGCATGTGCCGCACATCGTCGATCCCCCAACGCAGGAGTGCTAAACGGTCGAGCCCCATACCAAACGCGAAGCCGCGATACTTTTCAGGATCGACACCAGCATTCTTCAGCACGTTCGGATGCACCATGCCAGCCCCCATCATCTCTATCCATCGCCCTCGAA
>JAUPWA010000048.1 GCA_030916835.1 Patescibacteria group bacterium
AGCAGCTAATTAGTATTATAATAGATATGCTTATTAAGTCAAGATGAAGCGCCTCGGCTATCCACACCCCTCAAACCCTATTTGACACGCCCGGGCGCACACTATATAGTAGAGGCATCTGGTAACCGCCCCGAGAGGGCGGTTGTTCTGTCCCTAGGGGACCGCGCCGGCCAGAAAAACCATAACTATCAACATAATTTTTACAATATGTTTGACCTTAAAGTCATGAATTCGGTGTTGGGCGAGCTTGAGGAGGAGCGCGGGATCCCGCGCGCCAAAGTACTCGAAGCCATTGAGGCTGCGCTCGCAACCGCCTACAAAAAGGAGTACGCCAAGCGCGGGCAAATTATCCGTGCTCACCTCGACATCGCTACCGGCACCACGGAGTTTCAACAGGTAAAGGAGGTTGTCGACGACAGCGTCGTGCGTTTTGAAACTGAGGGCGAAGAGCCTGAAGAGCTTCCTGAAGGCACAGAGCCTGACCTGCGCGCTCGTTTTAACCCTGAGCAGCATATCCCTATTGAGGACGCAAAGTTCATTAAGCGCGATGCAAAGGTTGGTGATGAGCTCGTCTTCCCTCTTGAAATGAAGGACGACTACGGCCGCATCGCTGCCCAAACCGCCAAGCAGGTCATCATCCAAAAGATCCGCGAGGCAGAGAAGGTCTCGGTCGTGGCCGAGTACGGCGCTCGCTCGGGCGAAATCGTCACCGGTACCGTCCAGCGCATGGAGCGCGGCAATATTTATGTTGACCTAGGCCGCGCTACCGGCATCCTGCCCTACGATGAGCAAATCCCTGGCGAGCGTTTTCGCCAAGGCGAGCGCATCCGCGCCCTGCTCTACCAAGTAGAGGAGAGCCCTCGTGGTATCTACCTGCGCCTCTCACGCGCACATGGCGACTTCCTTAAGAAGCTCTTTGAGATGGAGGCTCCTGAGGCTGCCCACGGCACCGTCATATTTAAGTCTGTCGCTCGTGAGGCTGGCAGCCGCTCAAAGGTTGCTGTTGCCTCGACCGACCCACACGTCGACCCAGTAGGCTCGCTCGTGGGCCAGCGCGGTGTGCGCGTCTCAACCGTCACCTCTGAGCTTGGTGGCGAGAAGATAGACATCATCGAGTGGTCTGAGGATCCAAAAAACTTTATTGAGGAGGCTCTCTCCCCTGCTCGCATCTCAAACGTCTCACTTGATGAAGCAGAGCACAAGGCGACCGTCACCGTTGCGAATGACCAGCAAAGCCTTGCTATTGGCCGTGGTGGCCAAAATGTGCGCCTCGCAGCAAAACTTACTGGTTGGCGCATCGATATTCAGTCTATTGGTGGCGAGAGTGTTGCTGAAACGACAGAAGAGGGTGTCGCAGGTGCGGTAGAGGAGTAATTACAAAATTAGTGTAAACTGCAAAGCATGAATCTTTGGCATGATATTACTCCGGGCGAAGCCCTGGAGATGAACACCATTATTGAAATCCCCCGCGGCTCGAACAACAAGTATGAGGTTGATAAAGAGACAGGCCTCATCAAGCTCGACCGCGCCAACTACTCAGCAGCAGCCTACCCGTTTGACTACGGCTTTGTGCCGCAAACACTGTGGCACGATGGTGACCCGCTCGATGTGGTCGTCCTCACAACCTACCCACTACACCCAGGTATCTTGGTGGGCGTGCGCCCAGTGGCGGTCATGGAGATGATCGACTCAGGCGAGAGCGACTACAAGATCATTGGAGTCCCAACCGAAGATAAACGCTGGGACGATGTGCAAGACCTCGCAGACATCAACAAGCACACCATCCTCGAAATCAAACACTTCTTCGAGACGTACAAAGCGCTCAAAGGCAAGCCCGCACCCGTCGAGATCGGCGATGTGAAGGGCAAGGACGCAGCCATCGCCGCCTTCAACGAGAGCCTCAAGCTCTACAAGGACAAGTACGGGAAATAAAACTAGCGATTCTCAAAATTAAAAAGGCACGTGAGTTCAGCGACAAATTCTAAGCTGCGTTCACGGGCCTTTTTATGTTCAGCATCTATTGCATGGCTACTCTCTGCAGCCATCTGCGCAACTTTATCAAAGTCTTCAGACTCCATAAAATAGAAACTGCTCTCGCCATCGGGCGCCAAAAAACATGCTTCAGAAACTACACCTTCGCTTTTCAGAGTAGCTATTACCTCTTCTTTACGGCGTTTCAGTTCCTCAGCCCATGAAAGCCACGCCTCCTTCCCCTCTGGTTTAAATTTGAATTGTGCTAGCCTAGTCATGAGCAAATTATACCTTGAGGCCAGTTTTTAAAGAGCTTTGAGAAGGCTCCTCAAAACGCAATTAATGTGTTACTATCGCGCGCATGACTAACGAAGAAATAGCAAAGACATTTACCCAAAAGGAGCTCCCTGACTCCGAGGTCGAGCTTGTGGGCGAGATCCCGTTTGAGAGCATTGCGCCCTTGGAGACCAAGGCGCTGGAGCACTTCCAGACCGAGCTTGAGCTCCCCGGCTTTCGTAAGGGTCATGTCCCCTTGGACATGGTCAAAAAGCGCGTCGGCGAGATTGGTGTGCTCGAGGAGGCGGTCGAGCTGTTTATGCGCGATTTTTATGTAACCCTCGTCGACTCTCGCTCAATTGATGCTGTTGGTCGCCCGTCCATTTCAATCACAAAGTTAGCGCCTGGCAACCCAGTTGGCATCACCATCCGCACCGCGGTCTACCCAAATGTTGAGCTCCCAAAAAAGTGGAGCGAGATCGGTAAAGGGGTTGAGATAGAGACAGTGCCCGACATACTCGACGCCGAGGTGGATGAGGCACTCACCTCGATCCGCCGCGCTCGCGCTAAGGCTGATATGAAGGGTGATGCTTCATCAGAATCGGTTTCCGCTGCTCCTGAAATCCAATCATCCACCAACCCGATGGCACCCGTCGCTGAAGAAAATTTACCTGCGCTCGATGATGCGTTTGCTCAGTCGCTTGGCCAGTTTACTGACCTGGAGGACCTCAAGACCAAGCTGCGCGAAAACATGAAGAATGAAAAGCAGCAGCAAGCCAAAGACAAGCGCCGCGGCAAAATTGTTGAGGCTCTGCTTGAAAAGACCCCGGTTGCTGTGCCTGTCATTTTTGTTGAAAGCGAGCTTGAGAAGATCATTGGCCAAATGAAGGAGGATGTCTCGCGCTTTGGCATGTCGTATGAAGACTACCTCAAGCAGGTCAACAAGACCGAGGAGGATGTGCGCCAAGATTTTCGCGAGCAGGCTCGCAAGCGCGCCCAACTTCAAATTGTGCTAAACAAAGTTGCCGGTGAGCAAAAGATTGAGGTCGACAAAGAGGCCGTTGACCACGAGATGCAGCATGCGCTCGAGCACTTCCCCGACGCCCGCCCCGACCTCCTGCGCATCCATATCGAGACCGTGTTGCGCAACGACAAAGTCTTGCGCTTCCTTGAAGGTGAAGACATTTCTGCCCCCGCCTCTCACGAAGAGCACGACCACTCCGACCCAAACCACACACACTAACCAAAGCGCTAGGTGCTATTGACAATATATATAAATATTGGTACAATAGTAGTTGGCTAATTCCGGCTATCAATATGATAGCCATCACATGGAGGATAAGATCGTGCGTAAATTGCTTGTAGGCCTAGCCACCGCTCTTCTCGTTGTTTCTGCGATTGGAAACTACCAGCAGTGGTCGTACTGGTCGGCTGAAGTAGGGCGCGCAGCACAGTACGAAAAGATACTATCCGACACGCAAGGCGCACTGCTACGCATTGCCAAAGACAATACAATAGCACAAAGCATGCTCGCTGCCGCGAAGGACGGCGTCGGCATCAGGGATGCATTGAGTCTTTGGGCTCAAGCTTCTGAGCTTTGCCTTAAAATTCCATTTGACAAACTGATTGGCGATAGTGTCTGCGCCGAAGCGCTCGTTGCTAAAATCAACAACGTTCCATTCCCAACAAACTTTGTAACCTTCATGATTCTGGAAGATCCAGCGAGAGCCATTGTGCTGGCACACATGTATCTGGAGTATCGATGCCCCCTCGTTGAGGGCGACAAGCCGAAGGTCTGCACTGAAGGCTGACGACCCACGCCGCATCTTGGAATCGCCAAACTTTGGCACCAGGGTGCGGCGATTTCTTTTTTTACTTTTCTTCGTGCGCTGCCAACCCTTCAAGATGCATGGTGCCGATGATGGGGAGCTGCTCGAGGACCCAGGCTGCCATATCCTCCTCCTCTTCTAAAATTTGTGCACAAATCTTTTCGGTCTCAGAGTCTTCAAGCTCGCTGGCTGCAGCAATGAGGAGCGTATAGGTTGCAATTTCAAAATGTTCGGCAGCGTAGGACGAGTGCATATTTTTAACGAGCGCATCAGCCGGCACGCCCGAAAATATTCCGCCCATTGCTGCTACCGCTTTACTGAGCGTATCCTTCCCCATCGATGGGCTTGTATCAAAACGCGCCAAGCAACTTTCGATCAACTCGGCATGATGCTCTGTCTCCTCTACATGTTGCGCGATGCGCGCACTAATTTCGGGCATCGATTTGGTATCTTCAACTTGTTTTTGTAAGGTCTTCACAAGCGCAAGCTCCATGGCATGCGCATCTGCGAGCCATGCCACATAGGTGTCCATTTGCTTTTTTATTGGGTGTGTCATAACCACCACCATACGCCGCCCATGGTGAAGGGATCATGAGAACTTGACATATTATATTAAATATGCTATGATAGTATTAGTTCAAAAGGAGGGGAAAATGTACACCTACAGGCGACTTAACCTCTTGGCTCTTATCGTTTTGGTAGGGTTCAACCTCTACCAAGCGCGCGAGCTTAGTATCCGCAACGAGATGTTGGAGAGAATTTTCCAATTGATCAACAACCAGGAGTAAGGGCCACGCCCTATTCCACCCCACCCCCGTTCCTACCAAGGTTCGGGGGTGAATTGTTTTTCAACCTCTTTGTTTTTCCTCTAATATTTTTTTTGCAATCTTATATTCTTCTGGGGTCAGCTCAAGGTGGCAAATTGAGCATTCGAAGTATGGTTCATAGTTACCAGCAAGATACGGATTGGGAGTTACCTCCTTAAACGAATAGTTTCCACAACGTGGACAAACATTATCCCCGTGACCAAAATAGTTTCTTGGAGCTACAACCTCCATCAATGGACTTTTATAAATAGAGAGTTTTCCAAATCCAGCATCAGAACGCATATTTAAACTCTGTGAATCAAGCCTAGTTAATCGGATTTTTCTTTGAACAGAATCTTTGAATAATTCGAAAATTTCTTCTTGGGTTAGAGTACTTTTAATATCTTGCTTATCTGGCAGAGGGCCAATATATTTTTTTAATATATCTGTTATAGTGGAGTAAACAGTGCGAGCAAGTTGAATCATTTTCTCTTTTTCGATCGCTTTAAAAGGGACTATGTGGTGGTAGAGCTCATTTCTATACTCTATAAGCAATTCTAGGCTTTGTGAGTTTTTAGTAATCAGCGAACGTGGGAAGAAAATTTTAAACAAGTTAAGAGCCTCGTTGGCGGTTAGTGTCTTTTGATCTTTTATTGCTTCATAATTTATGATGGGTTTAATAACGCTGTTTTCTGGAAGTTTTTTATATATAAGTAAAAAATTTTTTTCACTGAGTTTAATCTTGACTATCTGCTCAACAATAAAAACCATGTCTATGACCACGGAAAAAACTTCGCCTTCACTAGAGTTTTGTTTATTTAAAATCTCCCTAACCTTAAGTGTTTTAAATAGGAGAAGTTCTTTTCTTTGCTTACTTAATTTGTACTGAGCCATATCTAAATTAATTATTAACAAAACTCTATTCCTTTCCCTGAGAGAGTCAATTGCCCCATCTTGAGAATTTGGTAAGATTCACTCATGCAAGACAATCCTATCTACAATCAGCTTGTGCCTATGGTGGTTGAAAAGTCACCCTACGGTGAGCGAGCGTTCGATATTTACTCGCGCCTGCTTAAGGACCGCATCATCTTCCTTGGCGGCCCAATTGATGACCACATAGCCAACCTCGTCATAGCCCAGATGCTCTTTTTGGCGAGCGAGGACCCTAAAAAGGATATTGTGCTCTACATCAACTCGCCGGGCGGCGCAGTGACCGCAGGCCTCGCTATGCTCGATACGATGAACTACATCAAGCCCGACGTGGCAACTGTGTGTGTTGGTATGGCAGCCTCAGCCGCAGCTATTATCCTCGCTGCTGGTGCCAAGGGTAAGCGCTTCGTGCTCCCCAACTCTGAGGTGATGATCCACCAACCGTGGGGTGGCGCACAGGGCCAAGCAACCGACATTGAAATTACTGCCAAGCACATCGTTGCGACCCGCGAGCGCCTCAACAAGATCCTCGCCAAGGCCACCGGCCAGCCACTCTCAAAAATTGAGCAGGATGTTGAGCGCGACTACTTCATGAGCGCCGAGGAGGCAAAGAAGTACGGCATCGTCGACAGCATCTTTACCTCGTCGCAGGATATTAAGAAAGCTTAAGCCAAAATTGCCCCGGTGGGGCTTTTTTGCTATCGTGAGGGGGACCAACTGCAAAGTTGGTCCCCTAACACTTAATCTATGTCATTTTTCGTATATGCCCTTAAAAGAACTACTCTCCCTCATGGCCCTTTCTACGGGCGTTGGAGCAATAATTGGCTACGTTTTTCGATGGTTACTGGTCTTAAGCCGCAAAGGATCGATCGAGGTCGAGATTAAACAAATCCTCTTTGATGCTCGCGAGCAGGCAAAGCAAATTACCGGTGAGGCGGAGGAACTTGCCCGCCAAAAGGTAGCGCTTGCCGAAGTTGAATTTAAAGAAAAGGAGGAAAAGATAACGCGGGCAGAGGACCGCGTCTTTAAACGTGAGGAGTCGCTCGACAAAAAGCAGAGAGAGCTCGACGACGAAGTCGCCGCGGTGAAGGCAAAAATTGAAGAGGTCCGCACCGTCAAAGAGCGCGCCGACCAACTCATCAAGGAGCGCAGTGACGAGCTTGCGCGCGTGGCCGGCCTCACCAAAGAGGAGGCAAAGGAGCGCCTCTACCAAGAGCTCCAGCGCGAGGCCGACGAAGACCTCATGATGCGCTTGGCCAAGCTAGAGCGCGACGGCATGGAGCGCCTTGATCGCCGTGCTCGAGAGATCCTCACCACTGCCATTCACCGCTTGGGCAACTCGGTTGCCGCAGACACCATGGCGACCGCCATCACTATCCCCAACGATGAGTTGAAGGGAAAGATCATAGGCAAAGAAGGCCGCAACATTAAAGCATTTGAGCGCGCCACCGGCGTTGAGGTTATTATCGACGACACCCCAGGCTCTATCCTGCTCTCTTCGTTTGACCCAATCAGGCGCGCAATAGCTCGCGTCGCGCTTGAAAACCTCATCATCGACGGCCGCATCCAACCCGCAAAGATTGAAGAGATAGCAGAGAAGGCAAAGGCCGATGTTAACAAAATTATTAAAGAAAAGGCCGAGGCCGCAGCCTTTGAAGCGGGCGTGCTCAATCTCGACCCACGCCTCATGATGATCCTCGGGCGCCTGCACTTCCGCACCTCCTATGGGCAGTCAGTTTTGCAGCACTCTCTTGAGATGGCACACATCGCCGGCATGATAGCCGAAGAGCTTGGCGCTAACCCACAAATCGCCCGCGCAGGAGCACTCTTGCACGACATAGGTAAGGCACTCGACCACGAGGTCCAAGGTACCCATGTGGAGATTGGCCGCCGCGTGCTGCAAAAGTTTGGTGTGCAAGAAGAGGTTATTAAAGCTATGCAGGCCCACCACGAGGAGTACCCGTATGAGACGGTTGAAAGCGTCATCGTCCAAGTGGCCGATGCTATCTCTGGCGGGCGCCCCGGTGCGCGCCGCGACTCAGTTGAGCAGTACCTCAAGCGCTTGGGCGACATTGAGGAGATCGCGACCTCCTTCCCTGGCGTGGAGCGCTGCTATGCAATTTCTGCTGGTCGTGAAGTGCGCGTTTTTGTGAGGCCTGACGAGATGAGTGATTTTGCTTCACGCGAGTTGGCACGCAATATTGCCCTGCGCATCGAAAACGAGTTGAAATACCCTGGCGAAATTAAGGTCAACGTCATCCGCGAGTCTCGCGCAATTGAATACGCTCGCTAGGTGCGCGCGGCGATAAACGTCGTTTGATTATCTTTAAGGTCTTGGATAGATGGCTCGAGGATATCGAGCTTGTAGAGATGTGCTGCAGCACGTGATGCGATGACCGCGGTAGTGTCAGGCAAGGTTCCTGCCGCCAGATCCTCGGCGGCCTTTGCAGTGTCCTCATACTCATCAATTTTGACCTTCGGCCACATGCGCTTGAGATACTGAGAGCACTGTTTGAGCGCTTGGTCGTGGGAGGTAATGCGGTTTATGTGCCCGGGGATGACGCCTTTTCTCACTAAAAGGTTTTGGTGAATCTCGATCTGGAAGATTTTTTTGACTGAAAAGTTGTGCTTGCTCATAGCATGCACCGTTTCAAGCACAATGCCGCCTATAGAGTTCATGACCGGAAACACGCCAAGTGTTATCTCCCCTTTTTCGAGGGCCGAGAGTACATTTTCGACCGTCACCAGGAAACTTAAACGATAGGTGTGGATACCGGCCTGATGGGCATAGTGCCGCGCCGCCTCCTCCGAAAAACTCCCCGGGGCGCCAGAAACCCCAATAATTTCAAGCTTTTTTCGCTTTTCTTGCATATGCAATACGTACTACTTTACTAGAGTGAACAGCGATTGCAATACTATGGCTCTATTGCAAGCTTTTTTGGCTTCGGTATACTGCGGGGGCAGGGTATCGTTACTAATTTTAGCTAAGCATACATATGAACAAACAGGATATCGCAGAAAAAGTGCACGGCGTCCTTGGTACTACCAAGGCAGATGCTGAGCGCGCTGTTGAGGCGATGATCGAGTCTATCGTTTCGGCTCTGAAAAAGGGAGACGAGGTCTCGGTTGCTGGTCTTGGTATCTTCAAGACCAAGACGCGTGCTGCGCGCGTAGCGCGCAACCCGCGCACAGGCGCTTCAGTCCAGGTGCCTTCGATGCGTGTGCCCAAGTTCCAGCCTGCAAAGGCACTCAAGGAAGCGGTAAAATAAGACCTCTCCATAGAAAAAGCCCCGTTTCCCACGGGGCTTTTTCTATTACAACCAACACTTCTTATTGTGCGGGATACCGGAATCGAACCGGTCACCTCAGTTTGGAAAACTGATGTTTTACCAATAAACTAATCCCGCCTACGCTCGCTATCGCGAGCTTCGGCGGGCAGGCCCGCCTCTACTCACAACACACGCTTCATAGAAGCCTACCAGCGCGCTGCAGCATGAGCAAGTTTTACGTATACTACAGTCATGCGAAGCAAGCGTCCCTTTTTCCCAAAACTATTTTTACTTGCCGTACTGCTTGTTGTCGTTGCAATTGCTTTGTACCCCTACCTGCGACGTGGCCAGCAAAGCACCACCCTTTTAGTGCAACCCCTGCCCACACAAACCTCTCATCCAACCCATCTTTTTCCTGTTGCTGCCACCGTGGCAAACCCAACAGCATCTACTTCTCCCATAAGCAAGCAACCTCCTGCATCAAAAACAAAAACCTCGGCTCCAATCGCACAACCAGCCGCACAAACGCCCACCGGCATAACCATCACCAAAAACATCGATGAGAGTGACATTGCTGCAGCAACCAAGAGCTTGCGCGAGAGCACAGTAAATCTCTTTTGCACCGGCACGCTCAACGGGTTTCGTGAGTCGATGAGCGGTACGGGGGTCATAATAGATCCAGCAGGCGTAGTGCTCACCAGCGCCCACGTTGCACAGTTTATGCTCCTTAAAACATTTACCTGTATCATCCGCACCGGCAGCCCTGCAAATACCGCATACCAAGCGAGCCTTTTGTATCTACCACCACAGTGGATAGCTGAAAATGCATACAAAATTGGTGAGTCTGATGCCACAAGCACGGGCCAGTATGACTTTGCCTTCGTGTATATGCAAAATACCGGCAAAACATTCCCTCGCAGCAACATAACCACCGGTGTACCTCCAAAAAACGATCCGGTGATCATAGCAGCCTACCCCGCACAATATCTAAACGGCAACACCGTACAAAGTGATTTATACATTAGCTCTGTCGCAAGCACGCTTGGTACCCTCTACACGTTCACCGAGGGCGGCAAAACGATTGATGAATTTTCGCTAGCCTCAAGTGCACTCTCGCAGTCGGGGTCCTCTGGTGGTGGCGTTGCACGCGCAGAGGATGGCGCAGTGTTTGGGCTCATCACCACTCAAACACAGGGCGACAACACCTCGCAGCGCGAACTCAACGCGATAACGGTTGGTCACATAGACCGCAGCCTCAAAGAATTTGGTGAGGGGGGTATTGAAGCACTCATGTCGGGTGACAGTGCGCAAAAGTCGAAAGATTTTATGACCAACACCGCCCCCACTCTTGCTATGCAACTGCAAAAATATATTCGTTAAACTATGCGCTCAATAAAGCGCGGTATAAGCTCTGACGAGTCAGATGAAGGCTTAATAATTGAATCCACCTCTACTCCTTCAGGCAGATAGCCGGGTGAATTCTGCAATTTTCTCATCACATCCTCTGGTGTTAGTTCAGGGTGGAACTGCGTAGTATAGGCATGGGTTCCAAAGCGCAGCGCACTGGTCTTGCACACAGCACTACTCGCTAGCACAACAGCACCCGCCGGCAAGGCCGACAGACTATCCTTGTGTCCATACTGGCCGATAAATGTCTCGGGCGTGTCGTGGAAAAGTGAGTCTTGCTTCCCTGCATCAGTAAGCGTGACTGGGTACGAACCTATCTTCTTTTGCACCTCATCATGCACAACTCGCACCCCGAGCACTTCGCCCACTATTTGGTGGCCATAGCAAATACCAAGGAGCGGGAAATCGCGCTCGATCATATACAAAACAAGAGGTTTCACTCTCGCTAAAATTTCTTGTGAGGTCGTGCGCGCTGGGTCATCATTGGTGCGACCACCATCAAAATCAAATTCGCCCGAGCCGCCAAGAATAACCCCATCAACACCCTCGAGCATTTTTTGGGGCTCTTGCCAGGGCTGCGACTCATCAAGCGTCGAGACAAAGCGCAGCTCAACCTCCCCTTTTGTTGCGCGCTTATACTCCTCCTGCTCCCCCGCCACCATCTCCGGCCGCCTACGCGACTGCAAAATCAATATGGTTTTCATAAGTTATATCTTAAATTTAATATTGTTTTTATCAAAAAATTATGGGGGTGCATTGCTGCACCCCCAATCCGGTTATCAACACACCAGAGGCCCAGATATGGCCTCATCGGTACCGTGCACAATGAGCGAATCGCTCGCCATCCAGACTCCTCCCAACGGCAGATATTTTCCTGCCGACGGAGAAAATCCAAAGAAAAGCCGGTAGATGACGTTTTTGCACGGAAGGTAATCCAACCTCATGGGGCGAATGAGGGGTTGGTAAATAGCAACTTTTCGTTGCCTCAACCAGCGTTCCATGTCGCCCAATGACACTTTATCAGTCCTCCTTATAGGAAAGTCTTTTGGGTCATGCCCGTTTAGAAACACCTTAACTTCACGAGCACGCGTGCCTCGAATTGGCTTTACCACTATTGGCCCTTGTGGTAATCCCTTAACATACCCACCCCTCTGTTCTTCAGGATCTTCAACCCAACTGATTCGAGAAAATAGTTGAATTGGTCCCTCGGTACAACAACCCTTATAGCCTTCGTTTTGAACAGTGCTTATTGCTCTCGGCTCAAGAACGTGAAATTCGCGATCTTCAGGACGAGAACGAACAAGGAGCAGACCCTCGCTAGCAGTGGCATCACGCAAATCCACACCCTCACCAAGCCAGAGTACATCGTCAGTAAGTCGGCCTGGGGCCTTGACCCAACCAAAAGATGGCCATTCTCGGCGTAGTGCGTCGAGTTTTTCCTTAAAATGAGGATTGATTTGACCAGCGATACCGAGCCCGCACGGCCTGTCCTCCACCTCAAAAATCTGCAGCTTCCCGTTAGTATCTACCACACAGTCAAGACGGATAGCTAGCGATGGTACGCCATACTGCCGTCCCACCCAAGTGTTTCCTTTTGGGAAAACGTCGCTCCAGTGTTGGATAAATGTATTAGCCTCGCTAAGCGCAGCGCCTGGGAACTCCTCCTGCGTTTTCATAACATTAAGCGTCCACTCCACACCCTGGGGTTGAAGCTTTTCAACAGTGTGCGTAACAGTCATCGAACCTGTACTCCCTTTTTAGAAAGAACTTCACCCAAAAACAAAAACGAGACCTTTTGGGCCTCGCTTTTGTTTCAGTATCCTAGATAGAACACTAACAACTCGCAAGACCCCTCTTCGTGCGAAGAAGGTAGCTCATCCAAAAGATGACTTGCGAGCGGTGCTCCATGTACTGACTCTACTCTAGAGCTATAAAATACGCAAGATGAGTGCGTTGTGGAAAACAAAAGGCCGGGGCGCAGAAAATACTGCGCACACCGGCCTTTGAAACAGTGTGTCCTACCTTACGTTAGCTAAAAAGCTACGTTATTCATTTCCCAATTAATCGTTTGGATCATCAGGATAACCTTTTACGGGCTTGTAGTATCGTATCGGCTCCATCCTCTGCGGTTCTTGTCCTTTCTTCAGCAACCACCAACCTGGCGTCATGCCATTTGTTGTTACTGGAAAAAACTTATATCCTTCAGATTCTCCCAAAGTTCCCTCTTGCGATTTATGATCTCCGGATACTGTTGCAGCGTCGAACATTTTCACTCCTCGTTTGGTACACAACTAGTCGTCCAAAACTAAAACGAGCTCCCTTTTTCGGGGAGCTTCGCTTTTGTTTTGGTAGTCTTAAGGTTAAGAGTTACACAGCAGCAAAGCTCCCCAGTTGCTTCTGGGTGCGCTTTACGCAGACAAAGTTTGTACTGTGTCGCTCCATACATTTACCTTACCGATAGAAAAAACATCGGTCAATACAGCACTTTGTGGATTTCTCCCACACTAACGACTCCAACGAGCAAAGATACCGCAGGGTAGTAAGCGTTGGTTTTGAGTATCCCCTACCCCATTTTTATTTTTTTCAGCATTTGAGTGTATCGATTGAGCGATAGTGAGGTCGCCAAAGGTCACCAAACCGCCAAAACGTGGCACTAGAGGCTCCAAATTGTATGCAAGCGCTAGAGGAGAGTATCCAGCAGCATAACCGCTTATAACGAAAAATAGAGGCTTCTGTGACAATAGTTGCGTGCACAGTTTGCACAGCTCAACAAAATCTTCTTCAATCTTCCACAGCTCTCCTTTAGGCCCATGTCCAAAGGCGGGAGGGTCCATAAAAATCGCATCGTAGGTGTTCCCTCGCTTTATCTCACGCCTTACGAACGTGAGCGCATCCTCAACTATCCAGCGAATAGGCGCGTCACTGAGGCCCGACGCCTCAGCGTTCTCTCGCGCCCAAGCAACAGCGGTCTTTGATGCGTCGACGTGGGTGACCTGTGCTCCCGCTTTTGCTGCTGCAAGCGTAGCACCTCCTGTGTATCCAAAAAGGTTTAGCACTTTTGGTGAATCCCCTACCCTTTTTATCTGCTCACTCGCCCACTGCCAGTGAGCGAGCTGCTCGGGGAAAAGTCCCGTGTGTTTAAAAGAGGTGGCTCGAATGATGAACTCCAACCCACCAAACGTAATTTGCCACTGAGCTGGCAGCGATTTCTTTTGCTTCCACTCCCCCTGCCTACCGGCAGGCAGGCCTGCCTTACCAGCAGACGGGCCTCTCCCCTCCTTTGCTCGAGCATACACAGCGTCAGCCTTTTGCCATTGAGCTTCTGGCAAAAGCTTTCCCCAAAGGGCTTGGGGGTCGGGGCGCGCTAAAACAACCTCGCCATAGCGCTCGAGCTTTTCCTCAGCTCCTGAGTCTATAAGCTCGTAAGAGTCTGTTGGTTGTGTCGTAAGAGTTATTCTTTCCATTTCGTCCAAAACTGAGTCGGGGCGCCGAGAACCTGCCTGCCGGCAGGCAGGTCGAACTCGGTTCTCA
>JAUPWA010000049.1 GCA_030916835.1 Patescibacteria group bacterium
ACACTAGCAATTAAAACTCTTGATATAATATACCGCCATCCAAATATCTCAACAAAAAGAAACATCACGCACATAACCATAAACGAACCTACTCCAGCAATGCCAATAAACCAATAGTACCCACTTACGAAGCGTCTTTCAGTTTGCGTAAAAACAAAAATTCGACTGAAATAGTAATTCACAGAAACTGCAATTAAAAAAGCTACGCCCGCAGACAGCACGTAATTCACAAGCACTATATCTGTAAGTATGTACAATAAAAGCAGATCAAATAAAAAAGTAGAAAATCCAACAACGAAGTACTTCAAAAAACGCACCGTGGCCTTATCCATATACCCTATAATGGCATTATTCTTCACAGACTGCCTGTCATTTGGCGGTTTTTTATAAGAACGGTGAAGGTCGCCTTTGCAGCGAAGCCTAGCGGACCGTGTCCGCCGAAGTCCCGCCATGGCGGGACGAAGGCGGAGAGAGCGAGATTCGAACTCGCGGGCCTAATAAAAGGCCGACAGTTTAGTAAACTGTTGATTTAAACCACTCATCCATCTCTCCAACACTCTCTATATAAGCAGAGAGGAGTGTTTGGGACAAGCACAAGGAAGAATTCGGTCACAAATAATCCCGTTACAACGGGATTTTCGCGACCCTGGCTCGCAGTTCTGCTTGCTAGCAGAACATAGCTGCGCCTTTCGAATCCCACACGCGAAGCAAGCAGTTGCTTCGCTCGTCTCCGCAAACAGAAAAAGCGCCTGCGGCGCTCTCCTATTCTGTTTGCGGAGACGGTGGGATTCGAACCCACGAGGGCTTGCGCCCTACCTCCTTAGCAAGGAGGCACATTCGACCACTCTGACACGTCTCCAACATCACTGGTTATACCTTTTTCTGGCCTCTTTTTCCAGTTGCACACGACACGATTGCGTTGTTTACAAACTACAAGCAAGCTCTAGCGCTTTTCTATCTTCATGCTATTGTGTTTTTGGAAGTACGGTCGCTGTGACCTGCTCCAATCAAAGGGAACAGTACAATGACAAGTGCGAGTGTTTTGAATGCGATCAAGCAAGGTCCCTCCAGCGTAGCCGTTGGGTCAATTCAGCCAAACCTCTGCCGCGACGATCGCTTAGGTGCGATTTCTGCCTGTCTTCGCCGTCAGCGGAGTTCAGCCGAGATCGCTTGTCTGCCGGACATCACCACCATGCCGTCGGCTCAACTGCGTCAACTATCGACGGAGAGCAACATCGTCGGAGTTCTCGCTCAAGCACTGAGCGAACGCGGCTATGTGTTCACGGCTGACACCGTCGGCGAATTCTTCGACGAAACCAGCATCGGGCGAGATGAACTCGCGTTCCTCATGGGTGGCCGCGCTGGCAGAACCATCACGGTTACGCTGCTCGAGAGCCGCATCGATCAGTTGAAGGCCAGCAACATCCTCTGATCACGACCACCGGGCTATGCACACCGCAGCGAGGACTATCCTCGCTGCGACTTTTTTGTATCACCGGCCCAACAGTTGCATGTAGTACACTACTTATATATGTGGATACTTATTGGGGTCATTGCGTTACTAGCTGCATGGAGCGTGTGGAGCTATGTTTCCTCGCGTGTTGAGGAGGCGACCTACAGAGTTGTGCGCCAAGAGGAGGGCTACGAGGTGCGCGCGTATGAGCCGCACGTCGAGGCACGCACCGTTGTCGCTGGCCCCTACCGCACAGCGCTCAACGACGGCTTTCGCATCATCGCCGGCTATATTTTTGGTAATAACATCGCCAAGCAGAAAATCGCCATGACCGCTCCTGTCACAGCGCAAGCGCACGAAGAGCCCAAGAGCGAAAAAGTTGCCATGACCGCACCCGTCTTGGCCCAAGGCTTTGGTGATGTGGCACACACCATCGCCTTTGTCATGCCAAAATCCTACACGCTCGCCACCCTCCCCTCGCCTAAAGACCACCGTGTCACTCTTGTTGAAGTTCCCGCACGAAAGATGGCCGCGCTGCGCTTTCGTGGATACGCGACACCAGCACGCACCAAGCACATGGAGCGAAAACTCTTCGACCGCCTCACTCGCGATAGTGTTGTTGTTACCGGGGCGCCTATGTATGCCGGGTACAATGCCCCATGGACTCCGCCGTGGCTCACCCGTAATGAAATTTTAGTGCCCATTGAGGGCTAAAAATAACCTAGGCAAAAGCTCCATATTTCACAACACTTTTTTGATTTGTCACTAATAGTACTTGACAATCTTTACATACATGCTATACTGTATTCATACAGTTCGTGCGAAACCATATAGTGCTGACAATCTTTAGAGGAGAGAGTCTGGGCCAGAGCGCAAGCTTTATGCCTATATGCTGTAGCGATACGGCTAAAAAGACGATTCTCCTCCTCTGAGGCGAGTCGTCTTTTTCGTTGAAGCGAACTTGATTTTTGACAACTACATAGCGAATTTGGAAAAACAATATCTTACAAATGTTTGTTGTTCCTCTTCGCCCTACTGAGCATGAGCCTAATGGTCTAACAACCAACGGATGTCCTCTACCTCGGTGCGGCAAGAGGGATCGCAAGATTGCGTGAACTATGAAGCAACCCCATCCTGGGTTGTAAAGTGCGGAGATAAAAATGAGCGCCAACATGTTTGCTGTTGCACAGAGCGTGCAGGATGCAACGACCGTTGCCTCTTGCATCAAAAGCGGCCTCTCAAACATGAGAGGGGCCTACACAGGCCAGGACGCGCCTATAGCGGACGACCTTGTGAGTAAACTACAAGAAACAGTGGACGAGTGGCTGAGGCAGAAAATTCATGCAGCGACAAGACCGCTGCATGAACCCCAGCGTTCGGCTGAAGAAGTTCCTTTGCAGGTTTAACCCTGCCGTTACTTGGAGCATACAACAACTGTTCCAACAACTTGGGCGACGGGTTCAATCCCCGTCGCTCTCCTACTTAGGATCATCACCCTGCGTGGTGGTTCTAAATGAGGGGAATCCCGCCTCGCGCGGCGCATCACGAGCAGCGACACGCTCGTACTGGGGGTACACATTATAAAAATCGTTCTAAGGATGGTGATATTTTTCATCATCTTTCTCAGCCTACCGCGAGGGCTGAGAGAGCCGGTCGCATGGGTAAACCATGAGATCGGGATCGTGGTTGGTTGGGCTGTTGGCTCAATCGCCCACCTCGTCGCATCACCCTTCGGTTGGGGCGATGGGACGAGCCAACTCTTTGCGCTGTTGCGGTGGTACGGAGGCTCGTCCTCTATCACCGCCTCGGCGGCCGATACGTCGTTCCTGGGAACAGCGAGACACCTGGTGGCTAACACTGCCAATTTGACCATCGACCCAATAGGTCGAACGGTCATCGATGTTGCTGTGGCATTCTACATAACACTGCCACTAGCCTCTTGGGCAATTTGGCGGTGGGTGTACCTTCCGCTGAAAAGTCTGCGACCAGAAAAACCGCCATCGCAAGTTAAAAGGTGGTGGTTGTGGTTTGCTTACGGCAAGCCGATGCAACACCACCTCAATTCATCATGAGCAGGTCCGAATCCTGCCGGCAATTGGGAGAGAGCCGTTACATCTCTCCCACCCTTTTAAGTCCTTGAAATGCTTCGAGGTTTTAAAAGGGGTTGCAGAAATGTGATCCCAACTTCCGCTTAGAGAGCGGTTTAGATACCTGCGTACCATAGTGGTGCGCAGGAAAACAATTGGGATTGCTGCTACGGCAGACGCAGCGAATGCTGCACAATTCCACAGTGCCACGACGTGTGGCAAGGAGAAAACAATGGTTGCAAATAGGACCGTCGTCGGTCGAGAGGCCAAAGAGGCGGCTCGGATAGAGTTCGCCGCTGCATTCAATGCAGCAAAAGAAAAAAAGACCCCCGAGGGGTACTTGCATGCCGCTGCAAAGGCAGCCGCCTTTATAGCGGCGCTAAGTAGGTTTAAATGGGACAACGATTGGTCCCACGAAATCTGGGTGGCGACGAATAATCTTATGGATCATACACGATCACAGGAGGAAGGGCTCCGCTTAGAGGCAGTGCGCTCCCAAAGAGTGTAACCGCTCCAACAACTTGGGCGACGGGTTCAATCCCCGTCGCTCTCCTACTTAGGATCATCACCCTGCGTGGTGGTTCTAAATGAGGAGAATCGTTAGTAAAAGAAAACTCTTCAGGGTGCTGGGTGTCAGTAGTGTGAGATTGCTCCAGACCGCGCAAGCGAGACGGGGATTTAAAACTCTCTCCTCTAACCACTACTGGCTCGCAGCACTTTGCAGAGTTCCCCGCCTCGGGCGGGGCTTTTTCGTCTCTACTTAATTGCTTTGGCGACCGCTTTTGCTATTCCCTTTTCAAACGGCCCGGGGATTATTTTCTCTGCCGTGGGATGCTTCACGAGCGCAGCCAAGTTTTGCGCAGCTTTCAATTTCATCTCGTCAGTAATTTTTGACACCTTGTTGTTGAGCGCGCCACGAAACACACCCGGGAAGACGAGTGAATTATTAATTTGGTTTGGATAGTCCGAGCGCCCAGTGGCCACAATAGCTGCCCCGCCCTGCAGTGCATCCTCGGGCATGATTTCAGGAATTGGGTTTGCGAGCGCAAAAACGATAGGGTGTGTATCCATCAGTTTTACTTGATCACTCGTCATGCTATTGGGTGCCGAGACACCGATGAATGCGTCAGCGCCCCCAAGTGCTTTTGAAAGATCACCCTCTACCCCCATCGGGTTCGTAATGGTCGCCAACTCCTGCTTAAACAGGTTGAGATCTTTGCGACGCTTATTGATGACACCCTTGCTGTCGAGCACGAGAATATCTTTGACGCCTCCGAGCAGCAAGAGTTTTGCTATAGCGGTGCCAGCCGCACCCGCGCCCGAGATGACGACGCGCATCTTTCTAAACTCACGCTTGGTGACTTTCGCAGCATTTAGGAGTGCCGCATATACTGCTATCGCGGTGCCGTGTTGGTCGTCATGCATCACCGGGATGTTGAGCGCCTCTTTGACGCGCGCCTCGATTTCAAAACACTGCGGCGCAGCAAAATCTTCGAGGTTAATGCCACCAAATGCGGGAGCGATGTTGATGATCGTCTCTACTATCTCGTCGGTTTGTTGCGTCGAAAGCACGATAGGTACCGCGTCGACATCACCAAACGCTTTAAAGAGTGCAGCCTTCCCCTCCATCACCGGCAGCGCGCCATAGGGGCCAATGTTCCCGAGCCCTAACACCGCCGAGCCGTCAGAGATAACGGCGATGAGGCGCTTTTTGACCGTATACTCACGTGCAAGTTGCTGCTGCTCCTCAAGTGGTTTTTTGGTTTGCTTCGTGCCTGCGATTAGGGTTGAGACAGCAGCGACGCCAGGCGTATAGACGAGCGCGAGGTCTGCTCGATTTTTAACCGTCTGTGCTGGCACGATGCGGATCTTGCCACCAAGCTTCTTGTGGAGGGCTATCGCTTTTTTGCTGATGTCCGGACTCTTCGCCATGCATACGAGTATACCAGAGCTCGCTTTGGTATGATGTGCACATGCATGAAGGCGACCTACTCGCAAAGCACCTGCGACTCTCCAAAGACCACGCCCAAGCGCTTGAACGTCTGAGCATCAGGACCATTCGCGAGTTGCTGTACCACTTCCCCGCCCGCTACGAGCAGGCAGGTGGCGAGGCCGCAGTCGCAAACATTGCGCTTGGTGCTGAGGTCTCGCTCGTAGGAGTGCTTGAAAAATTAGAGACCAAGCGCTCCTGGAAGCGCAAGATCCCCATCTCTGAGGGCTACCTGCGCGACCAGTCGGGCAAGGTAAAACTTATGTGGTTTAACCAGCCCTACATTGCCAAGATGTACATGGATGGCACGACCGTAAAAGCGACCGGCAAGGTCACGGGCTCTGCCGGCAAACTCTACATCGCTAACCCCCATCTTGAAAAAGTGTCGCTTGATGAAAATGGATTGTTTCGTTCGGAGCAGAATTTTTCCAAAGAAAATGGTCTGGCCGAGCGAAGCGAGGAGATCCGAGGACCTTTTCGGAGGGAAAATTCTGCGGAGGGCGACTTATCTGTTGCGCACACGTTTTTTGCCATATATCCAGAGACCAAAGGGATTTCGTCATTGTGGTTTCGTCATGCGATTGAAAAAGTGTTAACGCAGTCACTGTTAGAAAGTGTTGAAGACCCCATCCCGCCTGAGATTTTAAAAAAATATAATTTACCCAGCCTCAGGAGCGCCTTGGTGTGGATACATGCGCCTGAAGAGCTGAAGCAGACGGTCGCCGCGCGCAAGCGCTTCGCGTTTGAAGAGATTTTTTATATCCAACTTAGCCGTGCCAAGGAGCGCGCACTGCAGGCCCATGAAAAAAGTTTTTCCATCGAAGCAACGCTAACAGAGATTGCTGCGTTCATGGAGAGCTTCCCTTTTAAGGCGACCGGTGCGCAGACCAAAGCTATTGAAACCATTTTGCATGATATGCGGGCCGGGCGCCCCATGTCGCGCCTACTCGAGGGTGACGTTGGCAGTGGCAAGACAGCAGTTGCAGCGACAGCGGCGTATGCCACGGTGCGCACCAAACCGCAGGGCTCGAAGGTCGGCACACTGCAGGTGGCCTACATGGCACCAACCGAAATTCTTGCTAAGCAGCACTTTGAGTCATTTATAAAATACTTTGAAGAGTACCCGATAAACATTGGCCTTATCACCGGCAGTGGCTGCTACAAATTTCCCTCAAAAGTTAATCGAGAAAAAGCCACTACCATTTCGCGCTCACAGTTGTTGAAGTGGGTTGCGAACGGCGAGATCCCCATAGTCATCGGTACGCACGCGCTCATAGAGAAGGCGGTGCAGTTTAAACACCTCGCACTCGTCGTCATAGACGAGCAGCACCGCTTTGGTACCAACCAGCGCAAAAAATTAGCACAAAAAAAAGGAGAAGTGAACCTGCCTGCCGGCAGGCAGGTCCCCCACCTGCTTTCAATGACCGCGACCCCCATCCCCCGCACACTCGCACTCACCGTCTACGGCGACCTCGACCTCACGCTCATCGACCAAATGCCAGTGGGGCGCAAGCCGATAATTACCAAGATAGTAAAAAAGGAGGAGCGCGCAAACGCATATGCCGAAATTCGCACGCAGCTTGAGGCTGGCCGACAGGCGTATGTTATTTGCCCACGCATCGACGAGCCCGACCCAGACAAAGCGTTTGCCTTAATGGCTAAGTCAGTAAAGGAGGAGTCAAAGCGTTTAAAGAAGGACGTATTTCCTGAATACTCGATCGAAATCTTGCACAGCAAGATGCTGCCCAAAGACAAAGACGAGGTGATGGCAAAATTTGCAAACCACGAAATCGATATTTTGGTCGCCACCTCAGTGGTGGAGGTTGGTGTGAACGTACCCAATGCAACAGTGATTTTCATTGAGGGCGCAGAGCGCTTTGGGCTCTCGCAGCTCCACCAGCTGCGCGGCCGCGTGGTTCGCTCCAACCACCAAGCGTATTGCTACGTCTGCCCGGAGAGTAAAGGTGAGCAAACGACCGCGCGACTCAAGGCGCTCGTGACAGCAAAAAACGGGTTTGAACTCGCTGAGCAAGACCTTTTGCAGCGCGGGCCCGGCGAGCTCGCGGGTGGCAAACAGTCCGGCATTAGTGACATCGGCATGGAGGCACTCAAAAACTTAAAGCTCGTTGAGGCTGCGCGCAGCGAGGCGCAAACAATTATTAAAAACGATGAACAGCTCCAAAAGCATCCCCTACTTAGCCGCGAGCTACAAGCACGAGCCAACACTCTTCATTTTGAGTAGTAAAAGCGGTATATTGAGCAGCGAGCGCGAGTAGCTCAATGGTAGAGCGGTCGTCTTATACACGACTGGTTCCAGGTTCGAGTCCTGGCTCGCGCACAAAGTTTTAGTCCAACTACTATACACAGGTTCGGTTCAGCCATGTCTCTGGCTCGCGCACAAAAAAATTATGTGCTAGTCTCGCAGGTGGAGTTACGTACAACCAGCAGCCGATGGAGATCTTATGCTGTACAGGAAAATGATCGCCCCTATCATCTTCGCCCTTACTGAAGATGACCCCGAAAAAGCACACGAACTCGCCATACGAGTAATGACTCGGGTGCAGAATGTTCCACTTCTTCTACAGCTCATTGCCTTATGGTATCGCGCAAATGAAAACCCAAACCCCGTTAAAGTGGCCGGCATCCCATTCCCTAACCCCATTGGGCTGGCGGCTGGCTTTGATAAGCACGCCGAGATACTACTCTTCCTACAGGCACTTGACTTCGGGTTTATTGAGGTAGGCACCGCACTCCCATGCCCACAGGACGGCAACCCTCGACCACGCCAATTCAGAATTCCTGAAGACGGAGCCATAATCAATCGCAACGGATTCAACAGCCACGGGTGTGCAGCGGTTGCTGAACGTTTGAAAGATGTGCATCCCGACCTGCACATCCCACTCGGTATTTCATGCGGGAAGATGAAGGATACCCCTCTTGAGAAGGCGGCTGAGGACTACGCTACAGTCGCATCTCAAATTGGCACATTCGGTGCGTATATCGCAATCAATGTGAGCTCGCCAAATACGCCAGAGTTGCGCAGACTACAAGGCCGCGAATATCTGGAGAATATTGTGTGCAGCGTGGTCCTGCAGTCCGCCGGAAAACCCGTGTTCGTGAAAATTTCACCCGATCTTACGGAAGAAGAGCTCGACATCACACTCGAAGCAATCATACACGGTGGTGGAAAAGGTATTATCATTGGCAACACAACAACAGCACGACCTTCAAGAGGAACTGGTATTTTTAGGCGACAACCATCTCGCACCTACGGTGAGTCTGGTGGTTTGAGTGGCCCTCTCCTCGAGGAGAGAGTACTTCCCCTTATTAAAAGGAGTCGCACACTGGAACCAAAGCTGCCTATTATAGGCGTCGGCGGAACATATGACAGAGATAGCGCCCAAAGAAAGTTCGACGCGGGCGCCAACTTGGTCCAACTGTTTACAGGATTAGTATATCGAGGGCCAGGCCTTATTACTGAATGCCGTAACGTCGAAATTTAAGCAGATCTTTAATCACCGTCTTGTGTTCTGCCGCCGCTCCCTGGCTTTGCCACGGGAGCGGCTCTTTCTTTTTTTATATTTATTCCCGCTTCCTTTCTCCCCCACTTTCTGATACGCTCGACCGTGGACTAGAGTTCGTCTACAGCGTCAACACCAAGCATAGAGGATCTTACCGTGAAGATCACAATCGATACTTCGACCAACAGCAGGACTATCGAGCTTAAGAAACCCGTCTGTACTCACCAACACGTGCGGACAGAGGCAACGCTCGAGCTGGTAGTGCCAATGATCGCTCGCCGCTTCCGAGCAGCAATCATCATGCCGAATCTCAAACCACCGGTGACAACCTTCACCCATCTCGAGCAGTACAAAGAGATAATCCATCGAGCCAACACCACGGGTCACCTGTTTACTCCAATGATGACTCTATACCTCACGGACAACCTCAACCCTGGCGAGGTTGATCTTTGCGGGCATCATGCGGTGAAATACTACCCTCGCGGTTTAACCACCAACAGTGCCGATGGAGTTGAAAATCCTCAGGCTTTATGGTCGAAAGGTTCAAAACCACATCAAGTATTGCGGCTCCTTGCTTCCACTGGAAAAGTGCTGATCCTCCATGCAGCCGACGGTTTTGCGCGAGAAGGCGTGATTGTGCGAGGCACTCAGTATCATGCCGACGAAGAACTTGATCCGTACGACCAAGAGCCACACTTCATGCGGGAAACCTTACCTCGTATTATCGACGCCCACCCTGAACTGAAGATTGAGGTGGCTCATCTTTCAACCAAGGAAGGTGCTGAGTTTATGCAGAAAAACGGTGGGAAAAGGTTGGGTTGCTCTATTACCTGCCACCACCTGCTCAACGACCGCCGAGATGTCATGAGAGGAGGGTTTCGTCCACATCTCGACTGGCGGCCAGTAATTCAGCCGAAAGACAACACTCAAGCATTACAAGAACTGTGCTTCAGTGGGCATCCGTTTGTTTGGCTAGGGATGGACTCTGCGCCGCATCCACGAAAAGTAAAAGAGGCGGCCTGTTGCGCAACAGGCGTATTAACTGCGCATGCCGGGATTGAACTGTATGCAGAAGCGTTCGAGACCTTTGGTGCACTAGACCAGCGTTTCGAAAACTTTGCGAGCAATAATGCTGCAAACTTTTACGGACTAGCTGATACAGACACGACCATTACTTTGGTAAACAAACCTTGGAAGGTTCGTGGTTCATATCTCAGCGGTAACCCCGATGAGGAGATTATCCCCTATCGGCTCGGCGAGGAAGTGCTCTGGAGGCTTGTCGAATAACGCCAACCGCCCGGTTCCGCAATGCGGAACGGGGCGGATTCTTTTTTTATTATGCGAATTTTAGAAATCCACACGAACCGGGACCTCTTCAATTTCTGCTTTGCGCTTCGGCTCGATGCCAAAGACGGTGAGGATCTGCTCAAACTCTTCGCGCTCGATAGTCTCTACCTCGATGAGACGGTGTGCTATCGCGTCGAGGATTTTGCGGTGCTTGGTAATTATGTCGTACGCCTTCTTGTAGCCGCCATCCATCAATTTCTTTACCTCAGCATCTATCTCGGCCGACACCTTTTCAGAATATTCGCGCCCATCGATACCGCTGCCAAACAGCGCGCGGCCACCCTCGCCTACGAGCGCTACGGTGCCCATCTTTTCGCTCATACCAAAGCGTGTGACCATGTCGCGCGCCAGCGCGGTTGAAACCTGCAGGTCATTTGAGGGGCCGGTCGTCACATCATCAAACACCTCGAGCTCGGCCACATAGCCACCCAAGCTCATC
>JAUPWA010000050.1 GCA_030916835.1 Patescibacteria group bacterium
GCTAGATATGTGGACACCTCCGTTAAAACGGAGGAGTTTGCGTTTTATACTGGTGCCTAAGCAACAGAAATTACTGACCTGGGCGCAGGGAATCTATATAGCAGGGCTAGCGTTGGGTCTTATTTTTATAATTCCGAGTGCATGGTTTCCACTCCAGTTGGGCAAGATAACCGCGATATCTCTTTGTATGAGTGCTGCTGCGGTACTGTTTGTCCTCTCGGGGAGCGCTCACCATTTGTTGCGTAAGCGCACGCTCATCCTCATCGGTGTTGGCGCGCTGCTGCCCTTGGCATATATTTTTTCGTATGCCTATTCGCTCAACAAAACGGTTGGCATGACTGGTTTTTCTGTTGAGACGGACACCCTCTTGTTCGTTATTGCAGGTTTTTTGGTATACAGCTTGGGGTTGGGGCTGTTTCGCACCCTGTCGGCGGCACGCTCACTCTTGGGTGGGCTCGTGGTTGCTGGGCTCGTGGTTGGCTTCTTCCAATACGTTGCTATTTTGTTTGGCACAGCAGTACTGCCCGCAACATTTAGCGACCGTTCGGTGAATCTTGTTGGCAAGTGGAATGATCTTGGTCTCACCATTGGTTTTGTTGCCATGCTCGCACTCCTTGTGCTTGAGTTAGGAGATCTCACTAAACGTTCGAAGATTGTGGTTGGAGTCATTGGTTTTCTAACGCTGTTGCTGCTCACCATCATTCACTTTCCTCTCATTTGGGCGTTTCTACTTGTCTTTTGCGTGTTCCTCTCACTTTGGTCGTTCATTGAAAAACGTGGAGCGCAGAGGCGAGGTATCCGCCAGGTTCCCTGGTTACCGGTGGCGGGGGCGGTGCTCTTTGGCATGCTGCTCTTGTGGGGTTCGGTGGTAAATACCACCCTCACCGACAAGGTATTCCCCGTGTCTTCGCTCGAGGTACGCCCTTCGTTTAGCTCAACAGTTGATATCATTAAAGACTCGCACGGATCCTCAGTGAAGCGTTTTTTGGTTGGAACCGGTCCCGAGACGTTTGGTGACCAATGGCTTTTACATAAGCCGGTTTCAGTTAACCAGTCGCCGTTTTGGAATTTAGATTTTAACATTGGATTTAGCTCGTTCATGACGGCGCTTGGCACGGTGGGGCTCGTGGGCGCGCTTGCCTGGTTAGCACCGCTCGTGCTTGCGTTTATCGCGATGGCGATAGGATTGCGCAACGCTCAAAGCAGGCGAGAACAGCTACTGGTACTAACCACCGGCGTAAGCACGTTGTATTTTTGGAGTGCGATCGTCTTCTATGTGCCAAGCAGTGTGCTTGTGCTTATCGCGCTGGCGCTTGCTGGTGCGCTCTTTGGCTTGGTGTTTGACCATCATACTGATGAGGCATACCCACATGATCATCGTCTGCAGATAGTCGCGTTAGTGTTGGGAGGTATTCTTGCTGTTGGGCTTGTGGCGAGCACCTATACACTTGCTCGGCGCGCTATAGTGCAAAGCCTCACCAACCAAGGCCTCATTGCTCTGCAGCAAGGTCGCGCCGATGACGCTATTTCGCTGGCACAGCGCGCCCAGCGTGTAGAGGTAACCGCTGATGCGCTGCGTCTTGGCACAGATGCTGGTGGTGTAAAAATTACCCAACTAGCCCAAAACGCACAAAACCCAAAACCACAACAAATTCAAGAATTTGCGCTCTATGCATCAACGACCATTTCGCTTGGTCAGGCTACTGTTTCGAAGTATCCGCAGGATTATCGTGGGTATGTTTCTTTGGGTAAGATTTATGATATTCTTGCTGCGCTCCAGGTTAAGGGTGCGTATGAAAATGCGCAGGCTGCGTATGCAGAGGCAGCGAAGCGCAATCCAACCAATCCTCAAATCCCGCTCCTCATAGCACGGCTCGATGCTACACAAAATAACATAGCTGGTGTGCAGCAGTATCTCTCCCAAGCGCTCACGCTCAAGCCCGACTACACCGACGCTATCCTCATGGTTGTACAGCTTGATGTGGCTGGCAACGATATCCCGAGCGCTATCCGTGCGGCACAGGCGGCAGTCCAAAGCGCCCCAGGCGTGCCATCAATTTGGTTCCAGCTCGGTCTCTTGCACTATGCTTCAGGTGACACGGCGAGTGCTGTGCCAGTGCTTGAGCAGGCCGTGAAGCTCCAGAGTGACTATGCAAATGCAAAGTATTTCCTCGGCCTCTCCTACGCAGGACAGGGTCGTACACAAGACGCTATCGTACAGTTTACCGACCTGCAAAAATCAAATCCCGATAATCAGGAGGTGCAGCTCATACTGCGCAACCTGCTTAGTGGCAAGCCTCCGTTTGAAGGGGCACAACCTCCGGTTACTTCAAAACCACAAAACAGGACAGAAGCACCCATTTCGCAGTAGAATAGGGCAATGGTACGCTCGTTCCTCACAGCACTTGGCAGAGAAGTGCGGGGCATGCATGAAGCCGCCTATGTATTGGCGGCTTTTGCGCTGGGCTCACAGCTCTTGGCGCTTGTGCGCGACCACTTGCTCGCCTCCTCGTTTGGCGCCTCGCACACACTCGACCTTTATTATGCAGCATTTCGTATTCCCGATTTTTTGTTTGCCACGATAGCATCTCTCTTGTCACTCTATGCGCTGTTGCCGGTGCTCTCAAAACTTGAGCGAGAAAGTGAGGCGGTGATGGTTGGTTTTTTGCGCCAAACATTGCTGTTGTTTTTTGTTGGTATGGGAGCGATCTCTCTCATTGTCTTTATATGTGCACCTCTCATAATCCCTCTCGTGATACCGGGCATCGCAAACCCCGACCTCGTCCTGTTGGTGCGCATATTACTTTTGCAGCCGATATTTTTAGGTGCATCAAATATCCTTGCCGCGCTCACCCAGCTGCGACATCGCTTTTTGCTCTATGCGATCTCGCCGCTTCTGTACAACATTGGTATTATTTTTGGCATTGTCGCTTTGTATCCTCGCATGGGGCTCGCAGGCCTTGGGTGGGGAGTGGTGCTAGGTGCCGCGCTCCACATGTTGCTGCAAGTGCCGTTTTTTGCTGCAGAGGAAAGTAAGCGGCTGCCGCTGCGCCAGACGATTCACGATTTTTTTGCTGTGCTCATGCTGTCGGTACCGCGCACGCTCGCGCTCGGGGCGACACAGATAACCTCGCTTGTGTTGGTAGGTATTGCCTCATACTTAGCAACCGGCTCGATAGCGGTGTTCACGTTTGCATATAATCTCCAGGCCGTGCCGCTGGCTATTATCGGCGTCTCCTATTCAGTCGCCGCGTTCCCAACACTTGCGCGGTTGCATGCGCAAGGAGAGTTCGAAAAATTTAGTCGCTACATAGACACTGCACTGCGCCACATATTTTTTTGGGCGATTCCTGCGACCATATTCATTATTGTGCTGCGAGCTCAGCTGGTGCGCGTTATTTTAGGTGCGGGGCTCTTCGATTGGGCTGCGACACGGTTAACCGCAGCGGCGCTCGCACTTTTCATACTGTCACTTGCCGCGCAGTCAGTGACACTACTCATCGCCCGTGGGTACTACGCAGCGGGAAGTACTAAAAAACCACTCTACTGGGGAGTGGTGGATGTAGTGGTGTCGGTAGTCTCAGCCCTCCTTTTGTTGCGGATATTTTATGCGAGCCCATTTATAGAACACTTCATCGAGTCAATGCTCAGAGTGAGTGACATAGCAGGGACTGCCGTTGTGATGTTGGCGCTTGGGTACGCGTTAGGCTCGATTGCAGAATTTTGTATCGGCTATTGGTTTTTTGTGCGCGACTTCAAGCTCGAGCGAGTACAGCTCAGCCGGCTCGTGTTTCAAAGTTTTGCAGCGTCTGTGATAGGGGGTGCGGTTACCTATGCTATCTTGGCACTCACGGGGGCGGCAGGAGAGGTAAACACCACTCTCGGTCTTGTGCTCCAGGGCACCACAGCGGGGGTTGCGGGGCTCTTGGTTACGGCGCTCACACTCGCGCTGCTTAAAAATCAGGAGTTATATGAAGCGCTCGCGACCATAAATCATAAATTCAAACGCTCGTCAGTCACCGCCCTTGAGGCGACCGACGTGTCGTCATAATCACGCTCGCGTGGTAGACTCATCCCCGTGCAACACATACGCAATTTCAGCATCATAGCCCACATAGATCACGGCAAGTCGACGCTGGCTGACCGCTTTTTGGAGCTCACGGGCACTATTGAAAAGCGCAAAATGCGCGACCAGGTGCTCGACTCTATGGAGCTTGAGCGCGAGCGTGGCATCACCATCAAGATGCAGCCGGTGCGCATGCGCTACAGCCGTGGCGAGCAGGAGTATCTCCTGCACCTTATCGATACGCCAGGGCACATCGACTTTTCCTATGAGGTATCTCGCGCGCTCACGGCGGTGGAGGGAGCGGTTTTGCTAGTCGACGCAACGCAAGGAGTGCAAGCACAAACTCTCACCACACTGCGCAGTGCACGAGAGCTTGGTCTTGTGATAGTCCCAGCGATTTCAAAAATAGATTCACCTCTTGCAAATGAAGATGATACGGTGATACAACTAGCAACGCTTCTTGATAATTCACCCGAAGACGTGCTGCGCTGCTCGGGGCGCACCGGGCAGGGAGTTGAAGAGCTACTTACCGCGGTCATCGACCGTGTGCCGCCACCAAAAACAGCTACGGCAATAACTAAAGCTGAAAAAAGTTTTCA
>JAUPWA010000051.1 GCA_030916835.1 Patescibacteria group bacterium
CAGCTGAAAAATGAACAATAAGAGGCACTGCCCCACTCTGTGGTGCAGCTTGTAGCACTGCACTTGGCGGACGATTTGCTGACGTGTAAACTATTTTTCTAATTTCTCCCGCATTAAGTGCTACATAATATAGTAGGTTATCTGGACCTATAACAAAATCAGAAGGTCCTCCCGCATCGCCGCTAGTGAAATTTTCAACCAGCAAGACCGTATCATTAGCCCCGAGCACCATGCGCTTAATGTTGTTGTTGCTGTAGTCACCGAAGATATAGTTGCCGGCATATGTGGGGTACGTGCTCGCAGGAGCAAAGACACCTCCCATAACTGAGCCCGTGCCTGAACTATGGTCAAACACATAGATAGGATCTGTCGCATGGCTCGAGGGGGTGCAATTGTATGTGGTTCTTACAAAACCTTCACGACAGGGCCAACCATAATTGGCACCCCGAGCACCAACGTTGACCTCCTCCCATGTTGCCCAACCAACGTCACCAAAAAACATCTTGTTGTCGCTTGGCCGGAACGAAAAACGAAACGTGTTGCGGTGTCCCAAGCTCCATACCTTTGAACGATTGCTATTTGCATTTCCATCGTAAAAAGGGTTATCTGCGGGCGCAGTGCCGTCAGTGTTTATACGCACAATTTTGCCACCCAAACTATTTAAATCCTGGGCATCAAGCGCGAGTGGATCAACCGAGAGATACCCCGCACCATCACCGAGCGCCGCATAGAGCTTACCGTCGGGCCCAAACCGCAGTGCGCCCATGCTGTGCGTATTGGAGTCAGAGGGTATACAGTTAGACGTTGTTGCAAAATTTCTGCACGATGGTCGCGCCGAGTCACCACCAACAGTCCCCAGAATCACCACCTTTGTTTGTAGGCTCGCTGTATCGCCCACTACGGTAAGCCGCACGATGCGGCCTGTTTTGTTGCCTGTATAATTTTGTCCCGGTGAATTTTCATAGGTGTACGCTAAATACATATACCCGTTTTGGGCAAAATTTGGGTCAAGTGCAATGCCCACAAGCCCCCTATCGCCGTAGTCGTTTATGTCGGTGAGCGCAACCACCGGCGTCGAAAGGAGTTGATTATTTTTTATAATCCGTACAATGCCATTTTTCTGAGCAACAAATATTCTCCCATCAGGGGCAAACGCCAAAGTGGTTGGGACAGTTAAACCTGCCACAACTGTTTGTATTTGGAATCCGGAAGGAGTTACTGGTGCCGCCAGTAACGTACGTGCCGGCACTACACACGCAACAAAAATACCAATACTGAGTATATATACACGCATCATACAAATCCGAAGTTATTTACTAAAACTCTCGCTTACAAAGCTACAGTAGCGTTTAGAGAGTGAAAAAATAATGAGGCTACAGTTTGCAAAGCTCATTGAGCGCCCGCAGGTCGGCTGGTGTTGCAGAGAGAGTATTACTGCTATTTACCATGTACATAATGGCACCAGGATCATCAACATGCTCTAGCCCAAGAGCATGGCCCATCTCATGCGCGAGGACCCGTAGCAGTTTTGTTGTATTTGCATAGGAGTAGATAGTAATAGTGCGACTCCCGTCACGCTCTTCATATACACCCTCCTCAAACTCGCCAAGCGATGCGCCAGTATCGTTATATGCATCAACACGCTGATGTAGTGTTCGTGCTGCACTCGCGAGCTCGTCTGCGAGCACACGCAGCGCCGCTATGTCGGTGTTGAGCGCTGCTTGGGTCTCTTGGAGTGACCGTTCTTCTTGCTGGAGTACACTTTTTTGTTGTTGGAGCTGCGTGTACACATCAGAAGGCGCTCCGCCCGAGCGATTCCATGCGGCAACTTCCGCATTGTACGCTGCGAGCGCTTGCTCATACCGCACTTGCGCAGATGCATACTGCGCTCGCACTTTTTCTACCTGCGCTTTGCGAGTGTCGTAGCTGGCCCTGAGCGCGTCGTATGAAGCTTGTTCTTTGGTGATAGTACCCTTATTTTTTGAAAGCGTGTTTGTTGTCGCTTGTCGCTCGTCATATACCAAATGCACCACTACGTCCCCTCCCGTTTCTTTGTACACAAAAAGAGTTCTATGTATCGGCTCCTGCCACACCTGTGCGGTTTGTGCCAAGTACGTCTTGAGCGTCTCTGGCGAAATACCAAAATGAGGGTCAATAGCTCCTAGCGAGTACGAAATTGGTTGAGCACATGGAGCAGTTGAGAGGTGGAGCGCCTCTTGTACAGGAAGCAACCAACTGTCTTCAGTGTAGCGCAGCAGCCCAACGAGCGTGAGGACTAGGAGTAGCGCGGTGCATGTTCTACTGAGCCGCATACGCGAACTATCGAGCGCGGGCCTGAAGCTTCATATTGTGGCGATAAAACAGAACCGGTACCAATACCAGCGTCAAGACAATCGCAAATGAAAGGCCGAACATGATAGCAAACGCGAGTGGACCCCACATCGCGTTAGTAAACGAGAGCGGTACCATGCCAATAACTGTTGCGATAGTAGTAAGCACAATAGGACGTAGTCGAGTCGCAGATGCATCAATCACCACATCAATAAGGGGTCTGTCTGCTTCGGCTGCATGACGGTGAATCATCGAGTCCATAAGGATAATGGCGTGATTGATAATAACGCCACCCAGGGCAATAACACCCAGTAGTGAAGAGAACGATACTGGTTGCCCCGTGAGTGCCAAGCCGTCCAAAACACCAATGAGCGAAAGTGGCACGATCAAAAGCAGATAGAGCGTGTAGCGGATAGAGTTGAACGAGATAATAAGAATCATGAACATAAGCAAGAGACCTGCAATAAGAGACACGAACATGTCAGTAAACGACTGGTTTACATCCTCTGTTTCTCCCCCATACGCAACCGTTACACCCGCAGGGAGCCCTAACTCACCGATGCGCTCTTGAAATTGCTTCGTGACTTCAGTTGCTGTTGTCTGTGAGTCGGGATACGCGGTTACGGTTTCTTCACGCACCTTGTTGTAGTGCGTTATCGCAGCATTACTGAGCCCGAGCGAGTCGGTCACCAATGAGCCCAAGAGCACCGAGCCCGAGCTCCCCTGGACAGTGATTTGTTTGACCGCCTCGATAGTTGCTTCGTTAGACGTTGCGGGTGTGGTAAACGCCTGATTAAGATCGAGCCGCACCATAACATCTATATCCTGTGTCGGTTGACTAATACTTGTTGCCTTCATGCCAGTAACTGCCGCGCGCAGCGTCTGCGCCACCTGCTGAGTATTGATCCCGAGCTGCGCTGCCTTTGCACGGTCGATAGAAAGATCAAACGCAGTTCCGTTATTTTCAGTTGAAGCAGCGATATTGGTCACGTGCGGGATAGAGCTTAAAAGTTCTTTACCCTTCTCTGCCGCGGTCACTAAGTCGTCGAGGTTGTCACCATCAAAGCGAATAACAATAGGAGCGCCCGAGGATGGTCCTTGCGATGATTGGAGTACCTGTATCTGCGCATCAGTTATGACCGAGAGTCGCTGCGCTAAGTCTTCTTGCACCTCGGTGCTGCTGCGGGCATGACCCTTAGGGAGGTTAACGGTGATGTTTGCTAAATTGCTATTTTGTGAACCGCTCGAGCCTGATGCTCCACCCCCCGAGAGCGCTGAGCTTGCGCCCACCGTTGTTTGAAAGGACTCAATATCTGGATCTGCATACAAGATCTCCTCAACGGCACGCACGGTAAGGTCGGTGTGTGCAAGCGTCGTGCCCTCAGGTTTTTTAATGTTGATGAAAACAAAATCTTCGTCTGATTGAGGAAAGAAGACAGACTTCACAACACCGGTAAACGGTAGTGCAAGCGAAAGCACAAACAGCACCGCGAGCGCACGCAAAAACAAACGCTGCCACCGCGCGTTCTCAAGTATGCGGCGCAATTTTTCTTTGTACCACTGTGTAACTCGCTCGGTATACTCCTCCTGCTTCACTTCAAGCCTGTTTTGTTTGCCCGCCGTTAAAAGAAGGGCGATGAGTGGCACAATACCAAGCGCGACAAAAATACTCGTAATAAGCACAAAAATGAGCGTGTATGGGATACCAGCAATAAACTTCCCTACAATACCTCGTATGAAGAAGAGTGGGGCGAACACCGCAACCGTCGTCATGGTGCCGGCGATAAGTGGCCATGCGTAGTCACGCAGTGCTGCGTGTGCAGCATCTAGTGGCGTTTTGTGGGTACGCATGCGCGCATGAATAGCCTCAGTCACGACGATACCCGAGTCAACTAAAATACCTACCGCAAGAATAAGTGCAAAAAGTGAAATAAAGTTCAGCGAGTTACCGGTGAGAAAAAGAGCAAGAAATGCAATAAGAAAGGAGATCGGGATAGAGAGCGCTGCAACAATAGACTCACGCCAGCCAATGGTCAAAAACAGCACCGCCATAACCAAAAGCACCGTTACGAGGCCTGTTTCAGTTAAGTCGCCCAACTGCTGGCTCACCTGCGTACCCGCATCAGTAGTTGGAGGAATAAAGAGCTCCAAACCTTTCAGTGATGTCGACTGCAGATCGGTGAGTTTTGTGCGTACCGCCTCAGCTGTTGCCTGAATGTCCGCACTCGACTGCTTATAGACCGTGAGAGTAATAGCTTGCTGAGAAGGTTTGCCCATAAGCGACAAACGTGAGTAGGTGGTCTCGGGCGCTAACCCGTTTGAGATGAGTGCTACGTCGCGTAAATAAATAGGCACACCACTCTTCTGCCCCACGGCGATATTGGCGATTTCTGCCGGGTCAGTGATACCTCCTTTAAAATTCACATCATAGTTTACCCCCTGCATGGTGATGCTCCCTGCAGGCAGAGATGCGTTCGCCTGTCCAATTGCACCGATAATACCAGGCAGCGTGAGGCCGTACTGCAAAAGCGCTGCTTGGCGCACCACTACGGAGACCTCGCGCGGTGGCACCCCGGCCACGTCGACCTTTGAGACACCGTTAATGGTGGTAAGCTCATCTTTCAGTGCGGTGCCAAGCGCTGCAAACTCAGTCGGTGGGAGATCGCCTGAAATAGAGGCGACCAGAATCGGCATGTCGTTAAAGTTCACCTTGATCACCTGCGGCGCTGACGCGTCAGAGGGTAAATCAGACACCGCTCGAGAAGCCGCATCGCGCAAATCTTGAATCGATTGGTTAATGTCAGCATTTGCAACAAATTGCACCGACACATGAGAAACGCCGTCGCCTGACACCGAGGTCATCGTGTCGATGTTGCTGATGCCAGAAATCTGATTTTCGAGCTTATCAGTCACCAAGGTCTCCATATCTGCCGCAGAGGCACCCGGCAGCGTCACCACCACAATGCCCACAGGAATGGTTATCTGTGGGTAATTTTCTTTTGGAATTTGTATAAGTGCAAAAAGCCCTGCCGCTAAAAGCGCGGCCAAAAGAACAAAACTGAACTGTCTTTTTTCAAGAAAAAAATTCCAAAGCCACAACATGGTTAGTGTAGAGTGGTCGACGCCATGTCGACCATAACTGTTTGCCCTGCTGAAAGCCCACGAGCATCAGCGACAATAGGAAGGTCAAGTGAAAGGTTGGAGGTAACGACTACCTGGTCGCCCAAAATTGCACCCAACACTACTGGCTGAGCCATGAGCGTTGAGCTCCCGCTCACCGTAAAAACAACGGGGCCTGTAGGTAAAATTTTTGCGGCAACAATAGGAATCGTAACTTGCTTGAGTGTTTTTTGAGTAGTTGCATTTACCGAACGGCTCAAAGAGAGCGCCACCGCCTGACCAGCAGTAAGACTACCTGCAGCTCCTGTTAGGCCAACCTTAACTTGAATTTTACCCGTTGTTGGGTCAAGCGCTGGCGCTACAAAGGTAATGACTCCTGACTGAGTCCCGTTGATGGTTGCCGCATTACCAACCGCGAGTGTCCTTGCCTCATCTTGAGTCACCTGCAACTCAACATACAGCGCACCTGGGTTTGATACGACTGCTACCTGTGCAAACGACGGGACATAGTCTCCACGAGTAATAGGGAGGCTCACAATGGTACCCGTGATAGGGCTACGGATAATCGTCTTCTCGAGTGCTGCTTTTGCTGCATTGAGAGAGCCAAGCGCGGTCTTGAGTGACGCTTGTGCCGCTGCAATATCATTTTGCGTGCCGCTGTTTGCGGTGTTTGATGCGCTTTGCGCACCACTGAGCGCAGCGTCATAGGCATTCTTTGCGGTCGTGAGCGCAGATACCGCACTACTCACCTCGGTTCGTGCTTGGGCGAGCGATGTCTGATATCCTGCAATCGTTGTAGCAGTATAGTTACTGTCTGGTATAGCAATATTAAATGCGGTGATAAGATCGTTCAGAAAGACTTGCGTCTCCTTTGCAGAGTCTAAAAGCGCTTGCGTGCTTGCCGCAAGATTGCTCGTATTGTTCGCAGCAGATGATGCCTTACTTAGTACCGTCTCAATAGAAACACGCTCTGTTTGAAGCGCATTTGCGAGCCGGCTGTTCGGGATGAGAACCGCTATGAGTGTTGGGTTGCCTGAGCGTGGATTTACAAACAGTGCGTCAGCTTTAGTGTGCACAGCATCATCAAGAGCTGCGTAGGTACTATTTAGCGCTGATGCAAGAGCTATTGCACTATTTTGTGCTGAAGATTGTGCCTGAGATGAGGTAAGACCTGTGTTTGCTGCGGTCGTACCCTGCGCTTTAGTGAGTGCCGCCTGTGCCGACTCATACGCTCCTTCAACCTGCGTCACCGCCGCGCGCTGCGAGCTGTTCTCAAAGGATCCAATGATTTCACCAGCCACAACACGGTCGCCGATGGTGCGGCGCAAACTTGTCACCTCCCCCGCTGACTGTGCGAGGATGGTTGCCTGGTCAAGCGAGGTTACTGTACCCACCACCGCAAGTGGGCCTGTTTGCTGGGCAAGATCTCCGACCGTTGCTACAGACACATGGGCAATATCGCTGTTCGCGGTCGCGTCTGGAGTCTTGGTACTAAAGATAAAACGGCTACCAACAAGAACCACGACAATAACTAGCACAATGCCACCAACATACCAAGGGTGCCCCACCACGAGGGACCAGAATCTCCGAGCGCTACTTTGCATATATAGTAGTATACGACACTTTAGTCTGAATTTGGAGTGAGGCGCTTGACTAATACGTACCCCTATATCACATCATAAACACGTTGCGCAGCGGACGGGACTCGAACCCGCAACCTCCCGCGTGACAGGCGGGTGCTCTAACCAGTTGAGCTACCACTGCAAATACCAGCCCCGAGGGGCAGGCAGGAGCATTCTAGCGCAAAAATGTCAAAAAATAAACACCTGGGCGCACTCCCAAAGAATGCGAGAAAATGTGTCGGCGGGAGGACTTGCACCTCCGACCTTGGGTTTATGAGTCCCATGCTCTAACTACCTGAGCTACGCCGACATTGCGTCCCGCCATAGCTTGAGCCACGGCGGATGTGACCATACCCTAGCATTTTTAGGCCATACTTTCAACGAAAAGTCCCGCCAGGGCGGGACTTTTCGTTTCTCTTGTTGCGGGGCCGGGATTTGCACCCGGGTCCCGAGGTTATGAGCCTCGTGAGGTACTACTCCTCCACCCCGCTATATTACGTAAGAATCTCTTACGGTAGTATGCAAAGATTCTACTCTTATTTTTAAAAAATTCAAGTGAATTTTGGCTATATAAAATTAAATTCTTCGAAGACGCGGCGGTATTGGTCGATAGTGGCGCGCACGTCACGCTCAGTAAGAGGGAACCCTTCGCCGAGGTGTGCCACCGCATTACGTACTTTATGCGCCTCCCACGCAAGATCGAGCGTAGTAAATTGCAGCGGATTACCATTTTTTAATTGCTCTCCTACCGTCTCTCCCGGGATCCCCTGCTCACTCAGTAGCGCGGCAAGCAGTATGTCTGCCTCGAGAATCGCGCGCCGCCACTCACTTTCGTTCGTTGAGTTGGCAAGCCCAGCTATCATCTCCCAACGTGGATTTTTTGCAGCCTTTTGTTCATGATGACGACTCAGGCGCTCCTTCTCTTCGCGTACTAAAAAGCCATGGTGCTCAGCGTTTATGAGTTTGATGCGCACAAACAGCAAGAGCACAAGCAGCATCACCGCACACACCATGCCCACTGTCGCCACTGTCTCAACCAAAAAAAGAAACAGTCGCGGGACTCCGTGCAAGTCGACCGGTACTCCAAAAAGATAGTCGAGCAGGTGCACGACAATATATTCAATGTTGATGCTTGGCATCATGCACTTTATTGTAGCGCACGTTTTTATGCAGCTTCGAACGTTTTCCCTATCGCAAAAAGGCCAGCTTCGTTACCATGCGCAGCGGTAAACTGTATACCAACAGGGAGTTGCGTACCCTCTCGCATCACCGTACCCATAGGAACTGAAAGCGCAGGATTGCCGGTGAGGTTTGCGGTTACGGTAAAAATATCCATGAGATACATAGAAAGAGGGTCAGACTTTTCCCCTATGACAGTTGCAGGACAAGGCGCGGTAGGTGTCACCACCGCATCACACCCACTGAGCGCTGCCACCATTTCACGAGTGAGCTGCGCGCGCGCTGCGGTTGCTTTGCCGTAGTAGGCGTCATAGTACCCGGCCGAGAGCACGTAGGTCCCGAGCATAATGCGCCGACGTGGTTCAGGACCAAACCCGCTGCCACGAGTCTTGGCATAATCATCAAAAAGATTCTCTCCTTTGTGTGAAAGGCCATAGCGCACACCATCAAAACGAGCTAGGTTTGTTGAAGCCTCTGCCGGCATGATGATGTAGTAAATAGCGAGGGCAAGTGCTGCCGATGGGATCTCAACATCCACAATGGTATACCCAAGATGTTCAAGTTTTTTGAGCGATTCTTCAAACCGCGCGAGCACATCAGCATCCACACCTTCTTTAAGGAGTGCGCGTGGCACTCCGATGCGTCGTGTTTCTTGCACTTTTGGATGCGTTGTCTCAGTTATTGATGTACTGTCGAGCGGATCTTGACCGCGGATAACTTTAAAAAGTAGTTCAGCATCAGCTACACTGCGCGCAAAAGGACCTACTTGGTCGAGACTGCTGCCGAGCGCAATAATACCGAAGCGCGACACAGCACCATAGGTTGGTTTGAGTCCTACTAAACCACAAAAGCTCGCGGGCTCACGGATAGAGCCACCGGTGTCAGTACCAAACGCACCGAGCGCCATACCCGATGCGAGCGCAGCAGCTGAGCCGCCGCTGGAGCCTCCCGGCACTCGTGTTGGATCATGAGGATTCCTGGTTACTCCAAAAGCAGAGTTTTCGGTCGAGCCACCCATAGCAAACTCGTCCATATTGGTGCGACCCATAAAAATAGCGCCCGCCTCTTTTAATTTTTTTACGACAGTCGAATCATAGGTCGCTACGTAGTTCTCTAAAATTTTCGATGCAGCAGAAGCGCGGCGACCGTTAACCAAAATATTATCTTTTAGTGCAAGCGGGACACCCAAGAGCGCGCCGCGCTCTCCGTTGGCACGGCGTTCATCGGCTGCTTTCGCTTGCTCTTCAATATCCTCAAACACTTCGAGGTATGCGTTGAGAGTACTGTTTTTTTCATCAACAGCTGCCTTGCACGCACGCACCAAGTCGAGCGAGGAGATTTCATTTGCCTCTAACTTTTGTACTGCTTCAGTTATTGAAAGGAGGTTGTTACTCATCTTTTTGAATTATTTTGCGCACCACGTTATAGCCGTTTTTTTCTTTCGGGAACGATGCGCGAATAGAGACCTCTGTACCAGCAACCTGATCGTGCTCCCCGCGCACCACGTCCTCACGCATAACATTGTGCACCAAAGGCGCCGTTGGTTTTGTTGCGTCAAACTCCACAGCACTCACCTGCGCAACATACCCCAAAATACTTGCTATATCGCTCCCAAGGGCTTGTAACTCCGCCTCTGAAAGGTCTAGGCGAGCAAGTCTTGCAAGATTTTCTAATTCATCGTGCGACAACATATGGGCCATAGTACACCACTACTCACCCTTCCCCAAGAGGCGCTCAAAGGCAGCCTCATCGAGCACCGGCACACCCATCGACTGCGCTTTTGCGAGTTTTGACCCAGGGTTTTCACCCGCAACGACACCGGTTGTCTTTGTTGATACCGACTCTGAGACCGTGGCGCCCGCAGCACGCAGAAGCTCCTTTATCTGGTCACGGTCGTAGCGGGCAAGCGTACCTGTAACCACATAGGTCTGCCCCACCAACGGGAGAGATTTTCTGTTTTGCCCATATGCCTCGTTTTCTATAGTAAGAACTTTCTTGAGTCGGCGCATAAGATCCCGATTTTGAGGCTCAGCAAACCACACGACAATGGCATGCGCCACAATGTCACCAATACCTGGTATATCTCTAAGCGTTTCTTCTTTCGCCTGTGCGAGCGCATCAGTGGTTGCAAAATGCTGTGCCAACAGTAGCGCGGTCTCTTCTCCAACATGTGGAAGCGAAAGTCCTGTGAGCAATCGAGCTAGTGTGGTGTGTGACCCTTTTTGTATTGATGCTATGAGTTTTTTTGCGGACACTTCGGCAAACCCTTCGAGCATTAAAAGATCTCCCTCCTTGAGGGTAAAAAAATCATCGACATGCTGTATCAGTTGTTTTTCAAGCAGCGCCTCAACGGTTGAGGGGCCGAGGCCTTCAATATTAAGCGCCCCCTTGCTCGCAAAGTGCCTAAATCGGCGACGCACCTGTGCAAACGAGTTTTTATATACACAGCGCCATGCAGCGGTACCAGGCACCCGCTCAATTGAACCATCGCCACCACACTCAATCACTACTTTGGGCCACTGGTACGGTTTGCTGTGTGCAGGGCGCAGACCATTGAGTACCTGCACAATATCAGGAATAACATCGCCCGCCTTCTGTAGTATCACCGTGTCCCCCACACGCACATCAAGCCGCTTAATCTCGTCTTCGTTGTGGAGCGTTGCGCGCGAAACGGTTGAGCCAGCAACCAAGACGGGCCGCAAGTGTGCAACCGGCGTCAACACTCCCGTGCGACCCACCTGGAGCACAATATCCTCGACGACCGTTGTCACCTGCTCAGCAGGAAATTTAAATGCAATGGCGAAGCGTGGCGCCTTGCCGGTGTACCCCATGCGCTCTTGCTCCTCGCGCTCATCTACCTTTACCACCACACCATCTATCCAGTAGCCTTGCGATTTACTTTTCGTCTTCCATTCACTCCAGTAGGCTATGACCTCGTCTATAGAGTGCACGTGGCGAAAGTATGGATTGACTTTGAACCCCAACACTTTGAGGTACTCTAGTTCTTCATGCTGAGTGTTGGGCAGCGTCTCTTGTGTATCTGCAATATCATATATAAAGGAGTCGAGTTTGCGTGCCGCAGCAATAGCAGGGTCAAGTTGTCGCAGCGACCCCGCAGCAGCATTGCGCGGGTTCGCAAAGAGCGGTTCGCCTTGCTTTGTACGTACACTATTAGCCGCTGCAAGCGCTGCCTCACTCATCCACACCTCTCCCTCCACCACACAGTCAATAGGTCGGGTGAGCGTGAGCGGTACTGAGCCAATAGTGCGCACGTTGTGCGTTACGTCTTCACCCACCACCCCATCACCGCGCGTCGCTGCAGTCACGAGTTTTCCTTTTTTGTACGTGAGCACTATTTTAAGACCATCGATTTTCAGCTCACAGGTATACGTTATAGGCTGTTTCGTTAGCTTGCGCACCCGCACATCAAACTCGCGCATATCTTCGGGAGTAAACGCGTCATTAAAGGACCATTGTGGCACCGTGTGTTTTATTTTTTTAAAAGCGGCAATCGCTTCACCTCCCACCCGCCCGGTCGGCGAGTCTGGTGTGCGCAGTACTGGATACTTTTGCTCTATGCGTATTAGTTCTTGCTCGAGCTCATCATACGCAGAGTCAGCTATCTCGGGTTGGTCACTGTAGTACAAACGCCGATGATGCTCAACGAGGTGCTTTAATTTTTCATATCGCTCGACAACCTTCTTCGGTACATCCATACCTCCATAGAGTACCGCCCCCTGACTGAAGTCGCAAAGGCCTAGTAGATAACAAAAAGACTCCGTTGCAAGCGGTTTGGGGCGAGTGTGTTGCAGGTATTATAGCCATCAGCACTAATCGCAGTGCGTCGGATATTCACCCCACCTAAGGTGTCGTAATACTTATGGACAGAGACGGTTGCGCACGGTGCGTCCGTCGAGGCGGCAGGGTCCATAGAGACGGAGAATGTTGAGGTTGCGTCATTTGCTGTTTGTATAATATTTGTAGCTATAGCGAGCTGCGTTGCAACGTTTTGCTGATTACAGGTAAAATCGGCACCCGACGGAGCCGCCCACCCCGTTATCCATGGTGCTGGGAAAAAAGGTTTTGGTCCGCCATACACAATGCGATACTTTGCGTCCCAGTATAGTGCGCAGTCTGCGCCCGTGTCTGCCGCAAAAGCCGCATACTGCGACTGTATCGATATCTGTGAAAGTGCGAGCTCCCGCACAACTAGGTCATAAATAACCACCCCTATCGCAAGAGCAAGACTCGCAATAAGCACGGCAAAAAACATAGTGAAGCCCCTCGGTTGTGATTTACTGCCACGCATAAAAGTTTTCTTGTTCAGTAATAGTGTGTGTCACACCTCCTACATCATCCCACGAAACCAGAACCTGTACCTGTAGTTCGTCTGTCTTACCTGGTGCAAGAGAGGTCTTGAGAGTTCGCGTAAAGAGTGTTGGCACAACAGGGGCACCAACCGCGTCGTAGGTAAACCAGCCGTTTGCGGTGTCGTAGTTGAGCGCGCGACACACCGCACCATCACAGA
>JAUPWA010000052.1 GCA_030916835.1 Patescibacteria group bacterium
CCAACCACAAATGGGGAAGATAGATTCGAAGCCCGTATACGCATCAGGATTAGCGGTTCTACAGGTAGTGGACATTTGGGAACATTCAAAAATTCAGAGGATGCAGCCAGAGCCTATGACGATGCTTTGGTGGAAGTGCTTGGTGAAGTGGATCCTCTTATTGTATTAAGATTACTCAATTTCCCTCGTAGGCATTCATATCTTTTGGCGATGGGTATTCAAGAAGCGGTGGATGCTACAACTACTGCACTCGATGACATTCCTTTTTGAGCGTCTTGCCCCACGGTGGGTGAGACGCTCTTTTAATTTCAACTTTATAAAAAGAAACCCAGCATTTGGTTCCCTATACTAAGGGTTCCAAAATGCTGGGTAAGCTGGTAGATTCACGCCGCGTCTTCCCTGCGGTCGCCAATCTTCACATAGGCAAGTTTAACGTGCTCGTCGCAATACGGCTTACCGGGGGCCGATGCATCATCACAAAAGCGGAAGCCCCTCTTTCCCGGCTCGCCTATGGGCCACAGACAGGTAGTCACAGCTCTAACCGCACGTTTAGGTGTTGCTGTTGGTGCTACGCTCTCTACACGGACTGGCAAAGCGACAGCAGGTGCAGCCGGGCTCGACGTAGGCAGGGCAGCGGGGAGTCGAACAACAACCTCAGCTGCTTTTAGCCCCGTGCCGGCCATTTTTTGTGAGGACGGTACAGACACTGCGAGTGCAGTGGAGGCTTGGGCAGTACTGCTTGGTAGTGCTGGTAGAGTCTCTGAGCCTGGACGTATACGTCTCGGTTTTTGTTCTCTGTGCTGCGCGGCCGACCCACGCCGGATGGGCGAGGGGCGCGCGGTGAGGTCTAGACGATGTGCCTTGCCGACTATCGCATTTTTCGAAATGCCGAGTCGTCGGCCTATTTCAGCAGTACTGAGACCTTCGTCACAAAGATCGCGCAGCCTCAAGGTGGCTTCTTTGGGCCACTACATGGCGAAGACTCCTTTTCTTTTCGTCGTCGACAAAGTTTGTATGGCGCTCTCCTTTGGCTGCGGTTATGGGTCGCTCTGGTTGCGGCCTGTGTTTCTCAACAAGTCTTGCCCAGGTTTCCGCATCTGCAGCAACGCGCGTTTCCAATGGCGAGGGTCTCATAACTCCTCCTGAGGTGTTGCTCTTGTGTAATTACAAAGAGCTTACTGTGCCCACTATACCGGGAATGGAGGGTACATGAAAAGTGGATAAGAGGGCCTGTTTGACGTATAGTCATTCTCATATGGACGACAAGAAGCAAGGCGGGGAGGAGCTCCACCACGTAGCTGAAAAACCCAAGTCGGCGCTTGCAGCGCGCGAGGAGGAGACGCTCGCGTTTTGGAACCGCGAAAAAATATTTGAAAAATCGCTCGAGAAAAAGGCGCCCAAGGGCGAGTATGTATTTTACGATGGGCCACCATTTGCCACCGGACTCCCACACTACGGCCACCTGCTGCAGTCGGCACTCAAAGATGCCATCCCACGCTACCGCACCATGCAGGGCTACCATGTCGCACGTCAGTGGGGATGGGATTGTCACGGCTTGCCGCTTGAAAATCAGATCGAGCAAGAGCTTGGGTTTAAGTCTAAACGCGACATTGAGGAGTATGGCATACAGCGATTTAACGAGGCGGCACGCGCCGCGGTCTTGCGCTATGCCGACGATTGGCGTCGTATCATCCCACGCATTGGTCGCTGGGTCGACATGGAGCATGATTACAAAACCATGGACTCAAGCTACACCGAGTCGGTGTGGTGGGCGTTCAAAAATATGTACGACCGCGAGCTCATCTACGAAGGATTTAAGGCTATGCACTATTGCCCGCGCTGTGGTACAACCCTTTCAAACAATGAGGTGGCGCTCGGGTATCAAGATATTGAAGATGTTGCGGTGTTCGTAAAGTTGCCGCTTGTTGATGAACCAGGCACAGCGCTCCTTATTTGGACGACAACGCCATGGACACTGCCGGGCAACGTTGCGGCAGCAGTGAATAAAGAAGCTGCGTATGTAAAAGTGAAGGTGGGTGAGGAGTTTTTGGTAGTTGCCAAAGAGCTTGCACCAAAAGTATTTGGTGAGAATGTCGAAATGCATGGCGAGGTGCTGGGCGCACACCTGGTGGGGATGTCCTACGAACCGCCCTTTAACTACTTCCGCGAAGAGCTTCACAAGCACAAGACGCATGCGTGGAAAGTATACGCTGCGCCATACGTTACGCTCACCGATGGTACTGGCATTGTGCACCTTGCACCTGCTTATGGTGCGGAGGATCTTGAGTTAGCTCAAAAAGAAAAAATCCCGCTCATTCATCATGTTGGTGAAGATGGAAAATTTATTCCTGCAGTAACCGATTTTGGTGGACTCCCGGTCAAGCCAAAAGGTCGCCACAAGGAGACTGATCTAAAAATTGTTGAGCATCTGCAACAATCTGGCCGACTCTTTAAACATGAAATAATTACTCACTCCTACCCGCACTGTTGGCGTTGTGATACGCCGCTTCTAAACTGGGCTGCAAACTCCTGGTTTGTCGACGTGCAAAAAGTGAAACAAGATTTAGTTGATGAAAATGCAAAGGTGCATTGGGTGCCAGAGCATGTTGGTCGTGGCCGATTCCATAATGGTCTTCAGAGCGCGCCCGACTGGGCAATATCGCGCAGCCGCTACTGGGGAGCGCCTATTCCTGTGTGGCGTAACAGCAAGACCAAGGAGGTGCGGGCGCTCGGCTCGGTCGACGAACTCCTCTCTCAGGTGCGCCGCTCAGGCAACCGCTATTTCGTCATGCGTCATGGCGAAGCGCGTAGTAACGTGGAGGGGTTTGTAAATTCATCAAACGATATTGAGAACCATCTGACCGAACAAGGTAAAGAGATGGTGCGCAACACCGCCAAAGAGTTTGCAAACCAGGGTATTACTATGATCGTTGCATCACCCATTACTCGCGCGCAAGAGACCGCAAAGCTCATGGCAAAAGAGCTCGGACTTGCGTCTTCAGCTATCATGACCGACACGCGTCTTGCTGAGGTGCATTTTGGTGAAAAAAATGGCGCACCTCTGGCAGAGTGGCAGGCGGTCTTTGCAACCTTCTCTGACAAATTTAATCTTGCGGTCGGCGGGGGAGAGACCTACGCGCAGGTGCTCGCGCGTGTCGGAGATTTTCTTTTTGATATTGAGCGTCGCTATAGCGGAAAGAACGTCCTTATCGTAACGCACG